>CAXEKM010000491.1:0-2351 GCA_963996645.1 uncultured Marinoscillum sp. | reverse complement strand
TTTACCGCTATGTCTTGGTGTAATCCGATAAGTTCCTCCAGAAGTAACGGGCCCACTAGATGGTGGACTACCGACATATGGCCAGCCATTGGCTACCCCAAAATCAGTTCGGACCATGAGCTTGGCATTTCCATTATCATTACCATCATAGAAATGATAGGTCAGCCGACCTTCTCCATAGCCAAAATGTCCCGGACCGATAACATTGCCATTCTGATTAGGTAAGAAAACGCGTTCTCCAGTGTAGGGACCTGTGATATTTGTAGAACGAGCTACTACCATGTAATAAGACGAATTCACACCATTGCAGCACAGACCTCTCTGATAAAAGAGGTAATAATAACCGCCAGACTTATACAGTCCCGGACCTTCCACATTACCTGAAACCAGATGAGTAGTACCAGAAATAGGTTTACCCGTAGAAGTGCTCAGTTCTATAATATCAATACCGGTTTGCCAGTTGCCCCAGGACATCCACAAGCGACCATTGTCATAAAGTAAAGCTGGATCAATGGCATTATTACCCGATACAACTCTACCTCTATCCGTCCATGGACCGCCCAAATTGGTGGCAGTAGCTACACCAATGGCCGCAGGAGCACCATTACCCGCACAGGAGTAATAGAGGAAGTAGGTATTGCCTATCTTGATGACATCAGGTGCCCAGAAAAAACCATTGAAGCCATCTACATAGTTATTTATCCATGAAGGATAAGTACCTGGAGCAAATGGTGTCGGTTCTGCCCGCCAGTTGGTAAAATCTGCATTACTGGAAGACATGGCCCACACGCCATCACCTGTAGTAAATATCCAATACCTGCCATCGGTATTCCGAACCATTGTAGAGGGGTCATGACTCGGAGGATATTGGGCTTGAACCAGGTGTGCAACTAGAGTCAGTAGTAAAACCACTGACCATTTGATCATTATATTGGGGGATTGTGGGGGTTTAGAGTTTCCAAAAACTAAGGCATTAGCTTTGGAAAAGTGCAACATAAATTAGATTTGTTTTGAGTAGTACATATACGGTGGAATGAATACGTTCATGAACATTAGGTTAAAAATCCAGCCATAATCCTCTCACTATCCCTAAAATCAAACAAGGAATATTTTTAGTATTTTCACAATTAATGATTGAGTATCAGTGAGCTTTTTAAAGCCTTTTCATTTAATAGCTAATATAATGAAAATATGCATTAAGTGTATCAGCAACATTTAATATTTTATTCTTTCATCATACAACCTTTAACTAAAAAATCAGGTCTTATTACATACAACTTCCTAACCTCCTATAATGCAGATCATTTTTAGATTAAAAAACTTCATCTTCTTTGTTCCTTTTTGTCTATCTATTTGTTCTTACGGACAAGAATATACCATCGCCAGAGAATGGAATGAAGCCTTACTGGAATCCATTCGCAATGATTTCGCCAGACCGGTTGTCCATGCTCGTAATTTATTCCATGTTTCAGCGGCGATGTATGATGCGTGGGCCATACACAACAACGAAGGAAGCCCCTACTTTATAGGACAGACCGTTCATGGCTTCCCAATAACCTATCAGCCAACTACTTTTGAAGGTGATCTCGACGAAAACCTTAGTAAAACGATCAGTTATGCTAGTTTTCGTTTGATTGCACACCGATTTAGATTTGCGCCAGGATATCATGAAATCATGCCGATGATTGTAGATATCATGGACAGACATCAATATGATACAGCGTTCACAAGTACCGACTATACAACTGGAGACCCTGCAGCACTAGGAAACTATATTGCCGATCAAATTATAGCCTTTGGACAAGAAGATGGGTCTCATGAAAATTTCAATTACACCAATTTCTTTTACAGCTCGGTCAATGAACCTCTTGCGTTAGATCAACCTTTCGATATATCAAGTGTTCAGGACCCAAACCATTGGCAACCTCTTTCATTTGAAACATTCATAGATCAATCAGGAAATCCGATACCTGGAGCAACCCCTGCCTTTGTTGGAGCAGAATGGGGAAATGTCAAAGGGTTTGCATTGAAGGATTCGGATAGCAAAACCTTCAGCATGAACGGAGGAGATGTACTCGTTTTCAATGATCCGGGTAAACCAGCTTATTTAGGAAGCGACTCAAAAGAAACGGCACTTTACCAGTGGTGTTTTCAATTGGTGAGTGTTTGGTCTTCACATCTGGATCCATATGATGGAGTATCCTGGGATATCTCTCCAGGTGGAATTGGGAATATCACATCCTACCCCACTAAACCAGAAGATTACGCAACATTTTATGATGTAAACAATGGTGGAGAACTACCAGGCATCGCTGATGGCCATGATTTGAATCCAAAGACAAATCAACCTT
>CAXEKM010000490.1:0-4949 GCA_963996645.1 uncultured Marinoscillum sp. | reverse complement strand
TCTTGCTGTTGAATATTACATTCAGGAACGCCTTGGATTTGAGGCTCAATTGACGTTGCTACGGGATCCATTCTTCACCTATGACCGAGTTAAAATCAATAGCACCAAAAGCATCGGAAGCAACATAGCTATTCGTCAAAAATTCTATCACGACGACACCAACCTGGGCATGTTTTATTTTGGTCATCAGTTACTTGGTGGATTTAGCCAACATCATGCATATGTTTATGATAGCATTAGCTTCCGCCCTGCAACTATTGAAAGAAAGCTTGAAGCATCTGAAAAGAGAATTGCTTATGGTTTATTCATTGGTAATAGATGGATGCAACGAGCTGAAGATTCTGGATTTACCATCGATGTAAATATCGGAGTAGCCATTGGCAGACGTTTTTTCACCAAAGATTTTGACCCTGAGCCTCAGTTTGATGCACATTTCAGTGAACTAAATCAGGATGAA
This sequence comes from uncultured Marinoscillum sp., assembly GCA_963996645.1. GTDB lineage: Bacteria > Bacteroidota > Bacteroidia > Cytophagales > Cyclobacteriaceae > Marinoscillum. The sequence goes on along the minus strand of CAXEKM010000490.1, from coordinate 4,492 downwards.
ATCTATTTACCTATCATAATGACCATCAATATTGGATTTGCTGGTCCGAAGAGAAGAACTGTTAGTTTCTAATGAGCAAAAAGACTGTAATTATTGGCGCTACCCCCAACCCTACCAGATATGCATATTTTGCAGCAGGTAGACTCAAAGAAAACAATCATGAAATAGTCCCAGTTGGTATCAAAAAGGGTGAAGTTTTCGATGAAGAAATACTTGATTTAAAAACCAAACCTACTATTGATCAAGTAGATACAGTAACGCTTTACATAGGTCCTCAAAACCAACCTGAGTGGGAAGATTACATCCTGGATCTAAATCCTAAAAGAATCATTTTCAATCCTGGAACTGAGAACCCCGAACTAGCACAAAAAGCTGAATCTAAAGGAATAGAAGCACTTAATGCTTGTACCCTGGTAATGCTCAGCGCCAATACCTACTAATATCATTCTCCTGATTGCTCTTCATCAACTTCTTCTTTGTAAATCCTTGGAATGCAGGTCACTCCTTTATCAAGCATTCTTACAATCATAGGAGAAATATACTTATTCTCAGCACTTTCAAAATTGATTGGATTCTCCTGGTAACTAAATAACTCCAAAGCTTTTAGCTTTTCTAAACCCGAATGCAAAGTGGTTAATTGGTTATTAGATATATCAAAATCTGAGAGATATTCCATCTCAAGAAATTGCGTTGGAAATTCTGAGAGATAATTATCATTTACCCGAGCAATTTTAAGTCGCGTTAAATTTGAAACTGACTCAGGAAGTACACTCAAGCGATTATGATGCGCATAAAACTCTTCCAGTTTAGTCAACTGACCAATTGATTGAGGTAGGCTGTATATTTTGTTATGTGCAAGGAAAAGCACTTCCAAATCCTTGAAATTACCGATTGTTTCAGGTATCACTTCAAGCTCATTGTAATACAAATCAATCACTTTCAGATTCATTTCAAACAAATCATCAGGCAATGAAGTAATTTGATTCTTATAGAAAGACAGTTTTGTCAAATGATTCATTTTTGAAATACCCATAGGAATAGTAACCAACTGATTCTCCTGTAGTTGAAGCTCTTCTAATGCAGGCATTTTGAATAAGGAAGAATGAATATGCTTGAGACCTGAGTTATTTACTTTAAAGACTTTTACAGATTGAAGTTTTTCATAATCTCCTTCCTGGATTGAAATTAAATGTGACTTACTGAAGGACACCTCTTTAACAGATTCTGCTTTAGACAATCGTTTAATTGGAATCTCCCCAAAGAAGTTTTCATTCGCAACTAACTCTTTCAAATTCTCCAAATGCTTAACTCCAGTGGGCAACCTCGTTAGCAGGTTGTTGCTAATGTCTAATTTTTCCAGACTATCAATTTTCTGAATCTTTATCCACCAAACCTTATCCAGGTCATTGGCTCTCCAATAAAGCCTCTTCAGCTTAGGAAGTTCGTTTAACTGTTTGGGAAGTTTTTTAATATAGTTATAATCCAATATCAAAACCTCCATATTTTTAGCAGCAAAAACGAATTCCGGAATCTCCTCCAGATTGGCATAACTGAGATCAATCTCTTCTAGCGTATCAATTCGAGTATTGGCCTCATATTTCTTCAAACGATCTGTACCCTTCTGCTGGTAATCAACCCGGTTAGCCTGTAAAACTGAATCAATGGTATGGTAGGGATCTTCAGCATACATCCGCTTATATAATTCTCGTCTGGTTTCCCATTTCTTCATTCGTTCTTCCATCACCTGCCGGATACTATCCTGAGAACGCTTTAAATCGTCGTTTTGAGCCCATGCTAACAATGTGAAAACCATCATTGTGGTGGATAGAATAAGTCTTTTCATAACTAAGTTTTTAGTTAATCAAAACTAAGGAACCAAAAGTCCAAATACAAGCCCTTTTAGAAGCATATTTTATATATTTTTGAGGCTTAATTTTGAAAGTATGGAACAAGAAAAGTCATTGGGCAAAGGAGACTACTCAGCAGGTAATATTCAGGTACTTGAGGGACTGGAAGCGGTAAGAAAAAGACCTGCCATGTACATCGGTGATGTGGGCATCAAAGGACTTCACCACCTGGTGTGGGAGGTTGTTGACAACTCTATCGATGAAGCCCTTGCCGGACACTGTGATACCATTAATGTTGAGATCAATCAAGATAACTCCATAACAGTTACTGATAACGGACGTGGTATTCCTACTGACATGCACCCAAAGCAGAAAAAATCTGCATTAGAAGTAGTAATGACCGTACTTCACGCAGGTGGTAAATTTGATAAAGACACCTATAAGGTTTCCGGAGGTCTCCACGGTGTGGGGGTATCGTGTGTGAATGCACTGTCGATATTACTTCGTGCAACAGTACATAGAAACGGAACCATCTTTGAACAAGAATATTCAAAAGGTATTCCTCAATACCCTGTCAAAGAAATTGGCAAAACTGATATTACGGGTACAATTATCCATTTCAAGCCAGATCTTGACATCTTCACTGTAGGTGAGTACAAATACGAAACGGTAGCCAACCGTCTTCGAGAGCTTGCATTCTTGAATGCCGGGATTACACTTACACTTACCGATCACAGAGATCAAGACGAAAACGGTGATGATCTTTATGAAACATTCCATTCTGAAGGTGGTCTTAAGGAATTTGTAGCTTATCTCGACAGCACCAGAGAAAAGTTAATACCAGAGCCTATCCACATCATTAATGAAAATGGTGAAATCCCTGTAGAGGTAGCATTAAGTTACAATACCTCCTACTCTGAAAATGTGGTATCTTATGTCAACAACATTAACACAATAGAAGGAGGAACTCACGTAGCTGGATTTAGACGAGCTCTTACAAGAACACTTAAATCATATGCAGATAAGAGTGGCCTTTTAGACAAAGCAAAAGTTGAAATTACAGGTGATGACTTTAGAGAAGGTCTAACTTCTGTGGTATCAATCAAAGTAGCAGAACCACAGTTTGAAGGCCAAACAAAAACAAAGCTTGGCAACTCAGAAGCTAGTGGTGCTGTAGATAGTAGCATCTCTGAATCATTGAACACTTACCTTGAGGAACATCCGAAAGAAGCTAGACAAATCATTCAGAAGGTAGTCTTAGCGGCGCAAGCTCGTCACGCTGCGCGAAAGGCTCGTGAGATGGTACAACGTAAAAATGTACTTTCAGGAACTGGCCTTCCAGGTAAACTAGCTGACTGTAGTGATAAAGACCCTGCTAACTGTGAAATATACCTAGTAGAGGGTGACTCTGCAGGTGGATCTGCCAAGCAAGGTCGTGATCGTAAATTCCAGGCTATTCTTCCCCTAAGAGGTAAGATCCTCAACGTGGAGAAAGCGCAGGAGCACAAGATTTATGACAATGATGAGATCAAAAACATCATCACTGCCTTAGGTGTGCAATTGGGAAGAGATGACGATGAAAAAGCATTGAATACAGACAAGCTTCGTTACCATAAGATTATCATCATGACGGATGCTGATATTGATGGTAGTCACATTAGAACTTTGATCCTTACTTTCTTCTTCCGCTACATGCGTGAGCTGATAGAAAGCGGCTATTTATACATTGCACTACCTCCTCTTTACTTAGTGAAGAAAGGTAAGCAAGAGAAATATGCCTGGACAGAGGATGATCGTATCAGATTGATCAAAGAATTAGCACCAGAAGGCAAAGAAGATTCTGTAAACGTACAGCGATACAAAGGTCTTGGAGAGATGAACCCGGAGCAATTGTGGACAACCACAATGGATCCTGAAACCCGAGGATTGAAACAAGTGACTATTGAATCTGCTGCAGCAGCAGACCACTTGTTCTCCATGCTCATGGGTGATGAGGTGGCTCCACGTAGGGAGTTCATTGAGAAAAACGCGAAATACGCGAAAGTTGACGTATAAGGTCTAGAAGCGCTCTGACTTAAATGTTCCTATGATCAACTGGAAAATTGCTTGAATGAATTTCCAGATCATAGCGAACGAAAAGAGGAGCGCTGATCCCAACGCCAACACAATCAGCATAATCAATTCTAATACTTTATCCATTGTGTTATAAGTTTCATATTAAAAGTAATCTTTTTCACAGGATAATGTTTATAATATTTTCAGAAAAGTTATCCACATGAAATATAATTTTGCCAAATACGCAATTATAGGCCTTGTTATTCTATTTTCTTTTAAAGACGCAATAGCGCATGACTATTGGCAACAGAGAGTAGAGTATAAAATGGAAGTAGAATTTGATGTTAAAAAGCATCAATTTACTGGAGATCAAACCCTTACTTATTATAATAATTCTCCTGACACATTATTTAATGTTTATTACCACTTATACTTCAACGCTTTTCAGCCGAATAGTATGATGGATGTAAGATCTAGAAACATTGAAGACCCAGATTCAAGAGTAGGAAGTAGAATTTCAGAACTTGGACCTGATGAAATCGGATACTTGAATGTAACTAGCTTAGATCAAAATGGTCAGAAACTATCTT
>CAXEKM010000489.1:0-3926 GCA_963996645.1 uncultured Marinoscillum sp. | reverse complement strand
TTCGTGTAACATATGCTGATACGTACACTGAGAACCCCGATTCGCCAACTGGCGGGTCGGGGTTTTCTGTTTTAGTGCCAATTAGTTCAATGGAAGAACGCTAGGATTTGGCCCTGGAGGAAAAGGTTCGATTCCTTTATTGGCTGCAATTCGCTTGGGAGGAGGCAGAACGAGTGTCTTCCTTAAGTTCAGAGAGTGGTTAAAGGCCATAAGCTGAGTTTCGTTCGCTCAGTGATGTTTGTAAAAGCTCTGTTTATAGAAGCGAGAGGTCGTCCATGGATTGTGGTGATAGTGAAAGTGCAATCCATGCGACGATCTAAATGGGAGTATCCCGATAGCTATCGGGATTGGAGAGATTGATTGGTTATCCTGATTAGTAAAAGTAGGTTCGAATCTTACTACTCCCACTGGAAATAACCAAAAGTACAAAGACCAGATGAGTGTTTCTGTACGGCACCATAGTGTCCGCCAGTAGGTGGAGATATGCTGCTTTGACTGGAGGATTTCCTACCAAGTTGTAACGTGAACTGAAAATTCGCTTTTACGGCTCTTTCTTATGAAAGCGCGGGTTCGAATCCCGTCATTATCATACCGGAAACGGTTCGGATAGTGTAGCTCAGATCGGTTAGAGCACCATACTGATAATATGGTTATTTGGACGGAGATGTCTACTCCTAAAAAGAAGACACCATTGAAAATGATCGCAGTGATCCTCATAAGGTCACCGTCATGTACTTGTGAAAAGTCTGAAAATGGCTTTGAGTGTAAAGGATACCGTGGGTTGGCCCTTGGGTACTTCAGGATTGCTTCTGTGTAGTTGATAAGCAGGGATGAGAAGCATGAAATAAACTGTCCATTGAAAAACCTACTCAATTTGACACTCCGCCAACTTTTCGGATGGACCGCTTAGATCATTTTCTTTTTTTAAAAGATATGTAATTCATTTTCCACCCTTTAGAGGTGCCCGACTAGGGAAGGGGTAATGAAAATGAATGTTGAAAATATTATTGGCCAATAGTGATAGCTCTAAAGGTGACTGTGTCATCCTTATGAGCTCCAAAAATGATTCGAGTCTACCCTTTAGGGATAGGGCAGAGACGAGAATCACATGTGTAACATTTAAAATGAGTAAACAAATGTTGAATCGAGTAAAAATCAACGTAGGCTACGTGGGACTAGTGTTTCGCGGAGGTGATTACCAGCGAGTAATCACAGCAGGTGTTTACTGGTTGTCTCCATGGGAGACTGTAACCGTGTTTAATATGGCTCAGCCATTTCACGCGCCAGTAAATCTGGATGTGTTGCTCAAGGATGAGGAGCTAGCATCACTATTGGACATTGTCAATGTAAAAGATGGTGAGCTATGCCTGGTTTATGAAAATGACAACTTCAAGCATGTCTTGATCTCAGGTCGATATGCGTACTGGAGAGGTTTGATTGCATTCAGATTTCAGATCCTGGATTTGACTTCTGTCTATATCAAACAAGATGTACCAATCGCTATTTTGGAAAAAGCAGAAGTAGCACGGTATGTCCGGATTCTTACAGTAGAAGATTACGAAAAGGGAATGCTTTTCGTAGATGGAAAATTTGATCGGGAGTTAGGTGCTGGAGCCTACTACTTTTGGAAAAACAGTACGCCAATAAAAGTGGTGAAAGTAGATCTGAGAAGTAGACAGATGGAAATCAATGGTCAGGAAATCCTGACAGGAGATAAAGCCGCACTTCGAGTGAACTTCATGGTGCAATACAAAGTCAATGATGTGACAAAAGCTGTCATTGACAACAAAGACTATGAAAAACAGCTCTATGTGTTGGTGCAGTTGGCACTTCGAGACTTTATCGGAACCTACACGCTGGATGAAACCCTTGAAAGAAAGGAATCTATTTCAGCATACGTGATGAAAGAGATTAAGGCGAAAGCTGCGGATCTTGGAGTTGTGGTGCAAGATTGTGGTGTGAGAGATATCATCTTGCCAGGCGAGGTGAAAGAAATCATGAATCAAGTGTTGGTGGCCCAGAAAAAAGCGCAGGCCAATGTAATCATGAGACGGGAAGAAACAGCTTCTACCCGGAGCTTGCTCAATACTGCAAAATTGATGGAAGACAATGAAATGTTGTGGAAACTCAAAGAGATGGAGTATGTAGAAAAGATCGCTGAGAAAATTGGTCAGATCACCGTTTCCGGAAACGGGCATGTGGTCAACCAACTCAGAGAGATTTTCGCTCCAGCTAAATAATGGAAGAGCTGGATAAAACAGCAAGAAGCGTCATTGCGAATGGAAGAATGGAGTGAAGCAATCTTAAAGATCGCTTCGCAAGCTCGCGATGACGGGTAATGTTGAATATTGTTCAGCTCTTCTAAGCATTAGAGACCTACTTCTTCATATTCATAATTCAAAGGTTCTTTGAAAAGAATGTAAAGAGTACGGTTGTTAGTGTCAAAATCAACGAAGTTGAAAAATGAAAATTGTAGATCAAACCATAGAGCAATTAATAGATATCGCCATAGATGCCATTTATGATGGAGAGTATGTGAAAGCACGAGGCTTGATTGACTCGGCGCTATGTGATGAACCTGGTTATCCTAAATTGCACAGCACTTTGGCTTGGATGTATCATTATCACCAGGAAAACCATGAGTTATCTGAGCGACACTACTTGCTTGCGATCCATTTCGATCCAGACTATGAATATGCATGGAATGGATTGATGGAGCTGCTATTGACTCAAAAACGTTTTGCGTTTTTGCAAAGCAAACTATTAATAGCTCGAAAAAATGCTCAATTGGATCAGGAGTACATCCTGCGAACCATGGGTAAGATTGCTGAACGTCAGGGTAAATTTCCAGAAGCTATCAAATATTATAGAGAGGCTTTGATGGAGTCTACCGACAATGACGATTCAGCAGAATTGAAAAAAGATGTAAAACGAATTCGCATGAAGCGATTCAAAACAATATTTAGAAAATGGCAACCACAAAGTTGACAGGAAAAGAGCTCAGACAACTTGGTTACCCGGAAGGAAAAGTGATCGGGACGGCTATGAATGTGTTGGAAGCTCATTTCAAAGGAAAGAGTAAGAAGCATAAGCTGGAGCTATTGCAGCGAGTGTTGGAAAATCCGGCGTTTTACCAAAAGCATGGGTCGCTTGGCGCTGTTGCTAAAGGTTTGATTATCAAAACCGAGCACAACAAAACGCTGGAGTTGAATTCGTCAAGAATCCCATATCAGACCTACGGAGCTGAGGGGATTGAGCAAGGAGCAGTTCACCAGATGGAAGTGGCGATGAAGTTGCCCGTGACACATTCAGGTGCTTTGATGGCAGATGCGCATCAAGGTTATGGACTGCCGATTGGTGGCGTCTTGGCGACTAAAAACGCTGTGATTCCCTATGGTGTAGGTGTGGATATTGGTTGCAGAATGTGTATGACCATTTATGACCTACCTCCATTGTTTCAGTATGATGCAGTCTCCGACTTCAAGCAAATGCTGGAGGATAACACTCGATTTGGAAACGCGACTTTCAGAAGACCGATGGATCATGAGGTGTTGGAAAATAAGTCATTTGGTGAGATCAATATTCTCAAATCCTTGAAAGATAGAGCGTATTCGCAGATCGGTTCATCAGGAGGAGGAAACCATTTCGTTGAGTTTGGTGTAGCGGAGTTGCTGAGTGATGAGAATGATCTGAAATTGCGGAGAGGTAAATATCTGGCAGTATTGTCACACTCTGGTTCCAGAGGTTTAGGTGCGAATATCGCCCGACACTATACCAAACTGGCTATGGATAAGTGTAAACTTCCATCGGAAGCGAAGCATTTGGCCTGGTTGGATTTGGATACTGAAGATGGTCAGGAATATTGGATTGCGATGAATCTGGCAGGGGATTATGCGTCTGCTTGTCATCATCAGATCCATGAGCGA
>CAXEKM010000488.1:0-2024 GCA_963996645.1 uncultured Marinoscillum sp. | reverse complement strand
GCTTTCTTGCTTATTCCTCTGCTGGAGTTGTTTTTTAAACCCAATAACTCAAATCACAGCGATGGGGAAGAAGACGAACTGCTTAAAAATCGATTGTTTGATTGGTTAGTTTATTTGGTCGTCCCTATTCAGTTTGGTTGTCTTTGGTTGTTCCTGAATTCAATGCAGGACCCGTCATTAGGTACTGTTTCCATAATAGGAAGGATAACATCTATGGGATTACTTTGCGGAGTAATGGGGATTAATGTAGCTCATGAACTAGGACATAGAAAGCATAAGTATGAGCAGTTTATGGCTAAGCTGTTGCTGCTGACTTCCTTGTACATGCACTTCTATATTGAGCACAATAGGGGACATCATAAGAATGTTTCTACTGAGGAAGATCCATCTTCAGCTCGTCTCGGAGAGTCATTATATGGGTTTTGGTTTCGGTCGATTGTAAATGCTTATCTATCCGCCTGGAAATTGGAATTTGATCGATTAAAAAAGAATGGTTTTGGGAAACTTTCATGGCGGAATGAAATGTTGCAATTTCAGATAACGCAATTGGTGTTTGTTGCGTTAGTATACTGGTACTTTGACTGGCAGATAGCAATCTATTTTGTTTTGGCAGCTATCATTGGCTTCGTATTGCTTGAAACTGTGAATTACATTGAGCATTATGGTTTGTCCAGAGATAAAAAAGGAGATCGATATGAGCGTGTAATGCCAGCGCATTCGTGGAATTCAGATCATGTGGTAGGGAGAATAATGCTGTTTGAGTTGTCCAGGCACTCAGACCATCACTATAAGGCAAGTCGGAAGTATCAAATTTTGAGGCATATGGACGAGAGTCCGCAGATGCCAACCGGATATCCGGGCATGATGATTTTAGCCGCGATACCTCCGATTTGGTTCAAGATTATGAATGAAAGGATCGTGAATTTTAAGAAATCGTTGTGAAAATTACGTATTTGTTAAAAAAGTAAACAATCCTTTGAGAATCAGGTGATTATTTACTTTACTTTGTATAAATATTCACAATCGTTACCGTTTAAAAATGTCTGCAGAAAAAATGGAAAAAGTATTAATCGAAGCTAAAGACAAATTGACACAACTTGGAATTGAAGAACAACTGGTTTCAGAAATCGAGTGGTGTCTTGGAAGTTACGCACATGACCACAATCCTGCTGGTCTGTTTGAAAAAGGAGCGGAAGCTCAATCTGCTCTAGAGAGTTTCAAAAAGGATAATCCAAGAAAAGTTTCTAAGAAATTGTTGGATGATCTTAGCAAGGCGATTAGCGCTCAGTAATTACGAAATGATATTCAATAAAAAAGGCCCGAATTTCGGGCCTTTTTTTATTTCTTATTTTCTCGGAACCAGATGTTTATCTGCAATAGACCGTAAATAACTTCTTTTAGTCATTATAGCTGGATCAGAATAAATATAGGCCGATAGGTCACCTACCACACCCGGTTTGTACCCCAGGGCAATAGCGAGCCTTTCACAGAATTCAATTTCACTTTGGTAGATTTTACCATCTACTTTCATTAGTTGAATCACGTTGAATAAATAATCAAATTTTTCATCAGGCGGTAAATCTTTCAAATTTGGAATTGGCTTGGGATTATCCATAATCAATTCCACATCTTCCGTGCTAAGGCCATTTCCTTCACCTATTTTATGAATAAGCTTGCTTTCTTCTTCAGCAAGAAATTTATCAGCCATTGAAAGATGAACCAGTATACTTAATTGTTCTTCTACAGGTAACATGGTTGTGAAGATAGTTCAAAAATTGAAATTCAATTCCTACTTGGTCTCCAAAATAGAAACTGATTAAATCTACAAATAAAAATCATGGTAAGAAGTCTTTTGGATTGCTTTATTTGATCTAATAATCGGGCAATTCCATTTTTTTCAGAATAATTTATTGAAAGGCTTGGAATTACAACAGATACGATGCTACATTAGCGGCATGAAAACAATGAACACATACTACTGGTGGCACATAGATCTTAGCAGACTGTGAACAGTAGAGGTATGT
>CAXEKM010000487.1:0-2208 GCA_963996645.1 uncultured Marinoscillum sp. | reverse complement strand
TTTTGATTTATTTTTCTATCACATGTGGTCGAAACGGGAATAAATTGACCAAGATTTAAAAAAACACGATTCAGTTGAATGCTTTTAAATTCATCTTTGGTTCTTCTCAAACCCAGACTTAGTTCGGTTTTTTCATCTAAATCAAATGTTCCATCAATAAAAAATGCTTTTGATTTGATATCAATTGATTGATGATCCCATTCAAGCTTCCCAGGCACTGGAAAACCAAAGACTGGAAGCGGTAAATCAAAAAGTGTTCTCCTGCTTGTGTCATCATCCATCAGAAAAGCGCCCAAGATCCAGCTGCTGCCCTCTAGATCAACGTTCCAATTGAATTCTTGTGTAATTGTCTCTGTAGTGGATGTATCAAATGTATCGTAGAGATTGACTGTTGTTGCATCCCTATCCATGCTAAATTCATTGAAGTACTCCTGATAGGATGTGATGGATTTAATTAAGCCTAGTCTAGACTCATAATTTATTGTTATTGCAGCTACTTCATACTCCCTTTTTGAGTCATTACCATGAATGCTTTCAGAATCAGGTGTGAGATAGACTTCGTTTGGATTCAAACTAATCGGAACACCAACTATCTGTGGCGTGTCAACTAAGAACGCAAAAGGTATCCTATTGTCTGTTACAAACTGGAAGATATTATTAGGTCCTTCAAGATTCGTTTTAGCAAGAATTATGTCTGAAGTTAAATTCTCATTAAAACTTGTAGATAGTTTCAACCTCACTGATGATCGATCTGATTTATTTACATCCTCGCATCCAAGCGTCAAACACTTAACATAACCATCTCCTTGATTAGTATTGCTAGCTGAAAACCTAAAATTAGTCCTTTTGGTTAAAGAATTGGTATAAGAGAACTCGGTCATAAACTGAGCAAATGAGGCGTAGCCGAGCTTTATGTAACCATCCTTATTTTCAGATGGACTGGCTGTGATGAAGTTGACAACTCCACCATTTGAATTTCTTCCATATAGTGTACCTTGTGGACCCCTGATGACCTCAATCCTTTCAAGATCAACCTCTCCTAATATTGAAGACGTTGATTTTGATTGATAAACACCGTCAACACTGACTGAAACACCTGGTGCATTATTGAATCCAGAAACACCTCTTATGGTGATATATGGCTCACCGAATATTGAGGTATAACTCATACTGGGTACTTGGAATTTTATGTCACTTGGGCTGGTGATGCCTTTGAGACTAATTTCATCTGATTCCAGTGTAGAAATCGCTGCAGGTGTTTGACTGAGTAAACTACTTTTCTTCATGGAAGTGACTACTATCTCTTCAATTACAGATTGACTATAGACAGGCACGCAGAAAGAAATGCAGGTGACTTTGGATGAAATTATTAGGGAATACTTCACGGTTATTTCTGAGAAAAAAAGCCCGAATTTCTCCGGGCTTTTAATTCTTTTGACAACTATTTATTCGTTATCGCTAATTGCAGCCACATATATTGCTAATCCAAACGCGATTTTGTTAATAAAATCGGCTAAGTTATAGATTAAGTTTGCGTTAGCCATATCAGGTGCATCTCCCATGCCTAGAACATACCCAATTGGATATATCGCCCATCCGACTGTAACGATCCATCTAATGGAGTTGAAGGCTGATTGTGCGGCAGCATTGCCACTCCCAGCGTTTAGTTTTCCTGCTTCTCCAAAGAAGACTTCGTAGATGATCAATAACCAGCCAGCCATTCCAATTACGAAACAGATCAGTGCATTCGATCCTGTTTCACCTAGGAAACCAGCAATTAGCATGACGAGTGAATAAATAAGCAACTTCCAAAAAACATTGCTGCCGACATTCGTGCATACCCTCAAGATTAGATAAAATTCTATGATTTGTAATGGAACGGTAATCAACCAATCAATATACCTAAAGACTGTTGGTGAACCTTCAGTATCAACCCACACACCTCTCATATATAGGTAATGCCAGAACGCAATACCTGTGACCAATCCAGCCACAGAAAGAGATGTCTTCCATTTACCTTGAACATTATCTCTTTCAACGAAAAAGAATACAGTTGCTGCAAGCATTGCTGCGGTGACTAACCAGAAAGAGATTCCTGTAATATCTTGTGTCTGTAGGTCAGCCGCAAATGTTGGCGCACTGAAACCTGCAAGTAGAACTAGTAGAAACTTCATAGAGACTCCTTGTTTGTACATTTTGTTACATTTC
>CAXEKM010000486.1:0-5658 GCA_963996645.1 uncultured Marinoscillum sp. | reverse complement strand
GGAGCGAGGTGAATTCATCAATATCGGGGTAGGGCTTTATAGTTCAGGTCATCGATTCTGCGATTGTCAATTTCATATTGATGCGAAGCGAACCAATGCTTTGTTTCAAGAAATAGATTTAGAGCTTGTAGAGCGATATGTGAACTCCTTTGAAAAGATCTGCCGAGGGGAAAAGGATGGAGGACCAATTGCTCAGTTATCCATGCCGGAGCGTTTTCGTTGGTTGACGGCAAGTCGCAGCACGATTATTCAGTGTTCTCCAGTTCATATTGGGTATACGCAAAACCCTGAGAAGAGCTTACAAAGGTTGTTTGAGGAGATGGTTCAGTAAGTCAATCTGGTTTAAAGTTTTAGGTGATTTGCAGAACTGGTTTTAAACTAAAGTCGTTATTGTTGATATTCGTACATTCGAATAAAAGATTTAGTAATGAAATTTTATAGTAGAAAGTGGATCAAACCAGAAGATTTAAACCCAAATGGAAGTCTGTTTGGAGGTCAGTTATTGAGCTGGATAGACGAGGAGGCAGCCATCTTTGCCATGTGTCAGTTGGGTAACAATAAACATATCGTTACCAAATTCATTTCTGAGATTGACTTCAAGAGTTCGGCTAAGACGGGTGATATCATCGAAATGGGAATGGAAGTGGTTAAGTTTGGTCAATCTTCACTTACACTAAAATGTTTGGTTCGAAACAAGGTCACCAAAGAAGAGATCATCACCATCGATAAAATCGTGTTTGTGAATCTGGATGCAGATGGAAAACCGCAACCTCATGGAAAGGTAGAGGTGATTAACGATTTGCCTGAATAGTAATTCTTATAAGTATTTCGTCTGTTTGAGCTTGTAATACACATAAATGAGAGCAGACAAGCCAATGCCAATAACCAACAAACTCTTTGGTTCGAAGTTTGGCTTTTTGAACAGGATAAATACCCCTCCAACTAAGAAGAATGTTCCGATAACACCCATAGGGATGATATTCGTTACCAGTGCTTTTCGGTTCTCTTTTCTGGTCTTTTGCGTGTAATCCTGATATTCCTGTTTTTGAGCTGCTTTTTCCTGATCAATGAGGGCAGCATAGGATTTAGAGAAGGACGAAAATCTTTCATCGTGATTCGAGTAATTATCAAATCCCACTAAGGAGAAATAGTCGTCGTTTAGATATTCGTTTTTCTCAGCATCGCTAAGAGGTTCCTGATTGTTGATCTTGGATGTCAAGGCATGGAGCTCATCGATGAACTCTTCAGGGCTAGAGAAATTCGCGATTTCCAGTATGTCCAGTTCTACGGTTCCTTTTTCTGATATTTTTTGTACATAACCTGCAAATTCTTCAAAACGCTGCACATAGGTGGGGTAGTGCTTTTTAAGATACGAAATGCTCCTTATACTATTTGTTTCTATTTCTTCAGAAGAAAGTAAAAAGGTGCCGTTTTCGCCATTGCCATGATAGGATGCGATGAATCGATCACGGTTCTCCTGGATAAGGTCATCACTCATGAGCAATGCCCAATAAAATGGTAAATAGTTGTTTGCTTCTAAAAGCAAGTAATTATTCTTCTCACTAGTGAGATAAAGGCTGCTTCTGTTACCCATGGTTTGACTGGTTGATACAAAAAATGTGTAGCTGTCAATGAAGTCAGCTACACTCTATAGCTACTGCCAAACTAATCAATTTTTCAGAGATCTAAGATCTATCCAAAAATCTTATCGAGCATCATTTGACAGATGTCCGTAGGTTGTACCGTTTCGCTGATGTTAGGATCTTCAGTGATAAGAATGGCCTTGTCTTCATGCGCCAAATTGATCTGTCCATGACTTCCTTTTACCAGAGTTGCGTCCAGAGGAATAACATCCATCACCATTCGGAAACCAAGCTTCTTCTTCAGGACTTTCCAGATGATTTTAGGAACAATGAATTTTTGCTTTGGATCGAGGAACATCTCTACCGGATCGTATCCAGGCTTCTTGTGTATGTCCACCATTCGTGCATAATCAGGAGCTTTGGCATCATCTTCCCAGAAGTAGTAGGTAAACCAGCTGTTCGGTTCGCTTACTGCAACCAGTTCACCCGCTCGAGGATGATCTATGCGGTATTCCTTCTTGTCTGCATCGTCTAAAACCAAAGCAATGCCCGGTGTGTCTTTGAGGATCTGATACACCTGTTCTTTCACACCTGGATCATTGATATAGACATGAGCAATCTGATGATCTGCAACAGCAAATGCTTTACTGACTCCCGGATCTAAAAGTTCTGTTCCTCGTTCTTCACGAACAGCGATCAAACCATGTTCTCTAAGAATGCGATTGATATGAACTGGTGTGTCTACGTTGGTTATTCCATACTCACTCAATAACATTACTTCTCTGCCAAGAGCCTCTAGTTTTGGAATGAAGTCTGCGCACAAAGCGTCCAGTTCCTGCAGGTCTTTGATGGTAAGATCATCTAGCTGACCGAATTTCTGCTGCACATAATCCATGTGTGGAAGGTATACGAGTAGCAAAGTCGGGTCTTGTTCTTTGGCGACAATTACAGAAGCATCAGCAATCCATTTACTTGATTTAATGGTCGTTTTTGGTCCCCAGAAATCAAACAATGGAAAAGTGCCTAACTTAGATTGCAGGCGATCTCGTAAACTTGCTGGCTGAGAGTAGCAGTCTGGTAGCTTTCGTCCATCAGCCAGGTACTGAGGACGTGGAGTAACTCCATAATCTGCTGAAGAGTACATGTTGTACCACCAAAACATGTTGGCAACGGTGAAGTTTGGATCTTTTTTCCGAGCCATGTCCCAAACTTTGTCACCTTCAACCAACTTATTGGATTGACGCCATAAGTTTACTTCACTGATATCACGGAAATACCATCCATTGGCTACAATACCGTGCTCAGAAGGCCATTTGCCAGTCAGGTAAGTAGATTGAACAGAACAAGTTACTGCTGGCAACACTGGTTCAATGCTTCGCACAGACTTTCCTTTCATCCATTTGTTTAGAAACGGTGCAGATTCTTCATTCAAGATTCTCTGAGAAAGACCAACCAGGTTGAGGACTGCTAACTTTTTCATGTGTATATGGTTGAGTAATTGTCTGTTTGCTAATGACTTATGTTTGTGTGAATTGACCTACTTGCGGTGTTCTAAAATTGCTTCGGCCATGCAGATTTTATAGATTTATGGTGTTTAATACCCACTCCAATTCTCTAATGATTGAGGCATCAATGTCTTTTTTTAATGCAGCAGGTAATACTCCCCATGTATAGGTTTCTACTTCCAAATGCGAGCAAAAAGGCTTCTCTTTCCAGAGCGATAATAGATTGACAATCTCATCTTGTGTGCTTTTCAGATTGCCATAGGTCTCTGTAAATAACGGAACATGGTAATGGGTTCTCAACTCGGTAAATTGAATATCGTCCATTTCCTTCAGAGCTATATCAAGGTCTTTGAAGCGAGTTAGACTACCATCTGTTTGTTTCAATACCGCTTGATGTAGGTAATTTGGCTCCACAAAGTTTTGAAGGTCTTCTTTGATGCTCATACGATCAGACAGTGTACCTAAACCAGCTTTCAATGCTGCACTTATTTGGATTTTGCCAACAGGTATATCCAATGTACAAAGTTGCTCTACCGATGGAGCTGCTTCTTCATATTCTACTGCATAATGACAAATGTCGTAGCACAGCTGAATGTGTTCCTTTACTTTAGTTTTTGCTTCTTCTTTAGAGCATTCTAAAGCTTCCGTGATGATGCTCAATTGCTCTCCAAGTAAGAATTCCTGGTAATAGTCGATGAATTCCTGGCCGGTCTCCAAGAATCCGTCTGGTTCAGGTTCCATGTCAATGTGAATGGATTTGCCGGTTTGTTGTTTTAGCTCTTGCAAATGAATCACCAGATCCATCAACTGAGCGGTGCAAGTCATTTTTACTTGATCAAAATCTTCCTGCTGGTGCCACCAACGATAGGATAGAGGAGAAGTAGATATTCCCCCACTAACTCCTTCTGGTAATAACTGTGCAAGAATATCAGCTAGTCTTTTGGTATAAGCCAATCGATCAGGAGTGGACCAGTCTGGAGCGTGCACTTTGTCTTTGATGACCTGATCATGAAATCCTCCAAAAGGAAATCCATTCATGGTAAAAACATAGCAGTCTGCTTCTTTTAGCCAGCTTTTCAAGGCTTCTAGTTGCTCGGGCTTTGCCAGATCACTGGATGCTTCATTCGAGAGTCTTAAACCTATTCCAAAAGGTTGGTCAGGACTAACTTGTTGCTTAATTACTGGAATATGCGTTTTCGAATTAGAGAACGTATCTTGCCAACTTTCTCCTGGGTGAATGTTGCTGCAATAGCTTAAATGACTATTCGGTTGGAACTCCATAATTGCTTAATTTCTTTGTTTTAGGAATAAAATGGACTCTTCGATCAATTGATGATCCATTTCATGTACTTCTCGTGGTTGGCCAATGCCGTCCAGCAGCATGATCGTTAATTCTCCACCCAAATGCTCTCGGAATTCTTCTAAACCGGCAATCAGCTTTGGGTTGATCTGATCTCCTGATTCTTCAGTCAATTGTGAATGGAAGAGCTCAAAGCCAAGATGTTGAATGCAGTTCAAAATCGTTTCACATTCTTCGCTAGAAAGCCAACCTTTTTTCATAGCGTAGACATTGTCAATGGCTAATCCAATAGCTACCGCTTCACCGTGACGAACCTCAAAGTCAGTAAGTTGCTCTAGTTTATGCGCTGCCCAATGACCAAAGTCGAGTGGGCGAGAAGATCCTTTCTCAAATGGATCGCCATTGGTGCTGATGTGTACCATATGAAGCACAGCACAACGCTCCACCAATTCCATCATCACTTCCAGATTGCGATCATTGAGATGTTCTACATGATCCACAATCCAGTGAAAGAATTCTGGATCTTTCAATAAGGCTACTTTGATTGCTTCCGGAATTCCTGCTCGCCAGTCTCTTTCCGAGAGAGTAGTCAAAAACTCCTGATCACAAATCACCCCTACAGGCGGAGCGAATGTTCCGATGAAGTTCTTTTTGCCCTGGAAGTTGACGCCATTTTTCACTCCAACTCCTGAGTCATTTTGAGAAAGTACAGTTGTCGGTATGCGTATATGGCGAATGCCACGGTGACCAATTGCGGCAACAAGACCAACCATGTCCAAAATAGCACCACCACCGATAGCAATCAGAAACGCATGGCGATCAATTTTTGCGGTATCGATATATTCAAGGCCTTGAAAAACAAGGTTCATGTCATTCTTCACGGGCTCACCACCAGGGAGAGCCAATGGTTCGGCTGCCAACTCGATGTTGTGTGATTCACAGTAAGCTTTGATGGAATCATTAATTGAAGGATGATGCTCCAATACTCCCGAATCAATAGCAAAAGCCACTTTGATTGGGAATCGCTCACTGTTTTCTTTCAACACATTGACCAGAAGGTCATTGGCAGGGTCAAATACCTTACTTGTGAATTGAACCTCGTAATTGTATTCAATACTAAAAGACTGTTTGCTCATGTTACGTTACCGCGAAATATTTTGATAAGAAAAGCGAAATAGGGAGTAGGCAAAGAATGGCCACCGCAAGTTGCCAGGAACTGAACCCGGCTGCATAGCAGGCATTCAGTGGGATTAATGAAAGCACACCCATT
>CAXEKM010000485.1:0-3533 GCA_963996645.1 uncultured Marinoscillum sp. | reverse complement strand
TTCGCTCTGTTAATTTAATGACCTCTCGCTGCATATCGCTTTCGGTCATTTCCGCAATCTTCGAAATCTTGACTCCATTCTCTTTTAGAAGCGCTACATTCAAGATGAGCTTTAGATCATGATCATCATAATACCGAATATTGGTATCTGTTCGCTTTGGCTGAATTAGCTCATAGCGTTGCTCCCATATTCTAATGGTATGGGCTTTGATGCCTGACAAATGTTCTAAATCTCTTATCGAAAACGTGCTCATCCGTTACTTCCTTAATGGTATCAACCTTCCTACAAAGAACATTAGGGTTTCCTTGTTAACTTCTGATTACTCCAAAGTGTTTAAAAATTGAAGAAAATCTGAAGTGTTATGAAGTAGAAAGCTTGACAACTAATAGTTAGAGAAGATTGTTTATTAAAACTTTCACTAAAAAATAATTGGTAAAAAGTCTGGATAATTAGGGCCGTTCCAAACCAACCAATGTAATTACTCAAAGGAATTGTCGTACTCTCCCAAGACCAATAGTCAAGTTTGATGGCTATTGGCTCAATAAAAAAATCTAATGCGACCATTCCTGCCGCAGCAAATATAATCTTGATTAATTTATGCGCTTTGAACCTGGATAAGATCATCCCAAAGCAGTATGACAATATAAACCAGTTCACACCTATCAATAGAGGCACCTCAAAAAGTTGAGGCCCTAATGTGTTCCCATAGGCGTAATTGCCAAACGGCCAACCCGTAGAAACCCCCATTACTTCTACTCCAAACCCGATAAGAGTGGAGAGTAATAGGAAATACACCAAGTAATTTTTTGATCCTTCGTGGGTGTATATCAGAAGTGAAAAAGTAATAAGAAGATTGATTGGGGTTAATGAAACAACTAGTTCTCTGGTAACAGGGAGTGCTGTTCCTATGACACCTACCAGATGCAGGATGATAATTATGAAAGAGACAATATTGTCTTTGCTGTAGGTCATTGAGGGAGAAACTACTTACGTTTGAGTTGGTTTTAAAATTTCAATAATCTTATGGTTTTATATAATGTGACAGTGAATGTAGAAGATGGGGTGTTGCAGGATTGGTTGTCCTGGATGAAAAATCACCACATTCCTGAAATCATGTCTACTGGTTGCTTTGTTGAAAATAAAATGCTTCGTTTGATCAATGATGATCCAGAAGCTCAAGGTCAAACTTTTGCTGTTCAATATTATGCAAAAAGCATGAGCATGGTCAATGATTATTTGCAAAACCACGCTCCAGCTATTGCTCAAAAACATGTTCAGCGCTATATGAACAGGTGTGTTTCCTTTAGGACTGTATTGGAAGAGATCTAGAAATTGATATTACAGTTGAGCCATTCTTCTTCTATAATAGCATTGTACTTTTTATAGAAGTTGATGGCTGGCTCATTCCAATCCAAAACCTGCCACATCATTCCAGTAGCACCTTCTTTTTTACCTATCTCAATCGTTTCTTCAAAAAGCAATTTTCCAATGCCAGCTCCTCTTTTGGATTCTGTAACAATCAAGTCTTCCAGATAGATACGCTTTCCTTTCCACGTAGAATATCTCCAATAATACATGGACATGCCATGAATGGTGCCTTCTTCTTCAGCCACAATGAATCCAAAAACAGGGTTTTCACCAAAACCATCTTTTTCCATCATGGATAAAGTGTTGGTGACTTCATCTGGAGCTTTTTCATAAAGTGCTAATTCCTTGATTAATTCCAGGGCTCTGGGTAGGTCTTCTATGGTTCCTTTTCTGATGATCATGTATGAGATATCTAGTGTTTTATTTGAGGTTATTTGTCTTATTTGATAAATCCTAAATTACAAGTATTACAAAAATGCCTTTTAATGCGTTAAATTTGGTCTTTATTATCTAATTCTTAATTATCTTTCATTGATAGTCAAAATCTACCGCCTTTGAAATATCCAATGATTAAAGTATTCGGTCTAGCTGTTTTACTCAGTTTGTCGACTTATGCCGGATTCTCACAAAGCCCAGAGAACGGTGTTTTGGACCTACGAAACGTAGGTGATGATTTTTCATGGGTTGATCTTGATGGAGACTGGTATCTGCATTGGGAGAAACTTTATGATGGGGCTGACCTGGCTCCAGGAGGTGAATTGGCTCCATTTCCTCAAGTATGGAATAATGAACCGATCACGGGAAATGCATCAACAGGTTATGCAACCTATCAACTAAAGGTGCTCCTGGATCCAAACAAGAAATTTGCGATTTATACTCCAGCAGTCTACAATGCTTACCGGTTTTATATCAACGGAGTGTTGATTTCCAGCAATGGAAAAGTGGGGACTACAGAAGAAACCACCGAGCCTAAATGGATACAGATTACTAGTCCGATAGATCAGGACATCCTCAAAGAAACCAATGTTTTCACATTACAGATAGCTAATTTCAGTCATTATAGAGGTGGGCCTGTAGATAGTATACTTATTGGGGATAGAGAGCAACTCACCAGCTACAAGAATTATGTTTTCTTTCTGGATGCCATTCTTACCGGTGCTTTGATCATGGGAGGAATGTTCTTTCTCGGACTGTATTTATATGGACGAAGGCAACGTAACATTCTGTATTTCGCACTATTCTGTATCACCTTTAGCTATTATGTTTTTGGAAGTGGTAATTATGTGATGCACTGGCTATTTCCAAGTATTCCATGGTTGCTTTCCATTAAGTTAGAATATGTGTCAGTCTATTTGCTGACCATTCTTTTGTTGAAATATACGTATGCGACTTATCCTGAAGATGGACCAAAAATTCTTGAGAAAGTGGTCGTCTATGTAAGTTTGACGTTTTTGGTAGCTGCGGTAGTGTTGCCTCCAGTCATATTTACTTTCTTGCAAAACTTCTTCCTGATTTTCATATTCGGGGTGATTGGATTGGGGTTCTATATTTATTTGAATGCGCTATTGCGTAAACGTCCTGGGTCGAAGTTTGCCATGATTTCTGCTAGTGTGATTTTACTTGCATTGTTGCTTCAGGTCTTAGACAGACTATCCGTTTTCGATTTGCCAGCATTCCTTGTGCCGTTGAGCTATATGGTCTTTTTCTTCTTACAATCCATCACCACATCACAGCAGGTGGCGCTGGCTTGGAGACAAGCCAAAGAAGAGGCGGAAGCAAGTACCAGGGCTAAATCTGATTTCTTGTCGACTATGTCGCATGAGATTAGAACACCGATGAACGCGGTGATAGGATTGACACATCACTTATTGTATAGTCATCCAAGAAACGATCAAAAGAAGACACTTGATACCCTCAAATTCTCTTCCGAGAACTTACTTCGATTGATTAATGACATCCTTGATTTTAATAAGCTGGAATCTGGAAAACTGATCATAGAAGAGGCTGTATTCAATATCAAAGAACTTGGTCAAAACCTTGTTGATGGATTTAAGACTACAGCGGAAGAGGTAAAAACTCAGGTGGTTTTTGAATACGATGAAGATTTGCCGGTCATGTATTTAGGTGATGCGGCGAGGCTAACGCAGGTGTTGTCGAACTTGATT
>CAXEKM010000484.1:0-2990 GCA_963996645.1 uncultured Marinoscillum sp. | reverse complement strand
GTTCCGGACAGTCGAATATGGAATGGCCATTGTTCAATACTAAAACCGGTAAGGAATCGATCGCGAATAGCTCGAATAAGAATATCAGACTTTTCACTGTTGAGAAAGCCATGGCTGCTAATCCAAATGCAGATGTAACAACCAATGGATGGTTTGTAAGCAACCCTGAGTCGACTCCTAATTTCTCTGCAGTGGCGTATCATTTTGGTAAGCAAATCAATCAAGATCTGGATATTCCAATTGGACTGATTCACAGTTCATGGGGAGGAACAGACATAGAAACCTGGATGAGTTGGGAAGCATTGTCTTCTGTAGATGGTTTTGGTAATCTGAATAAGGAAGATCTGGTATATCGTCAGGAGAACTCGGGTAAAATGAGAGCTGCTTTTCAGGCTGCTATTGCTGAAGAACCAGGCATGAAGCAAAACTGGTTCAAGCTTTCTGCGAAAGAATATCAGTCATGGGAAACTATCGAAATGCCCAAAATTTGGGAAAGCACTAAAATTGGTAATGAAGACGGAATTATATGGTTTGCTAAATCATTTGAGTTAAACAAAGAGCAAGTGAAAGATGCTACTTTAAGTCTTGGTCCGATAGATGATATTGATGATACCTACATCAATGGTCAATTGGTAGGCCATATGGAAGACTGGTCAGTAGCTCGAAAATATAATGTTTCGAAAACGGTATTAAAAGAAGGTGTCAATTGGCTGGTTATTCGCGTAACGGATAACACTGGAGGAGGTGGAATCTACGGAAAGCCTTCAGATCTAAATTTAAATACAGGCGTAGTTAGCATTGATTTGTCAGGGAAATGGTACTACAAGACAGCAGTTCTTTCATCGGCTTTCGGCAATCCATCTAGTGGCCCGAATGATTTTCCAACTTGTTTGTACAATGCAATGATTGCTCCAATAACAGACTTGTCTATCAAAGGGGTGATTTGGTATCAAGGCGAGAATAACACCAGAAACCCGAAACAATATCAGGAATTATTCCCAGGAATGATCATGGATTGGAGAGAGCAGTTTAATCAGGAATTTCCATTTATCTGGGTTCAGCTTGCCAACTTCATGGCTCCGGCAGCACAACCGAAAGAGAGCGGCTGGGCAGAACTTCGTGAAGCACAATCTATGACATTGGCTTTACCTAATACTGGACAAGCTGTCATCATCGACATAGGAGAGGCTAACGATATTCATCCGCGCAACAAGAAAGATGTAGGATATCGTCTGGCTATGGCTGCCGAAAAGGTAGCATATGGTAAGGATATCGTTTACTCAGGTCCAACCTTCACTGGAATGGAGTTAGATGGCAATAAGGCTGTGTTGAGCTTTTCAAATACAGGTTCTGGACTGAAAGTCAAAGACAAATATGGCTATGTGAAAGGTTTTGCAATTGCTGGTGCAGACGGAAAGTTTGTATGGGCAAAAGCTCAACTGAAGGATAATAAAGTAGTTGTTTGGAGCAGTCAGGTCAATGAGCCAAAAGCAGTTAGATATGCCTGGGGTGATAATCCAGATGATGCCAATTTGTACAATAAGGAAGGTCTTCCTGCAAGTCCGTTTAGAATAGATCAATAAAATTTAAAAATCAAATTTCAGCATGGGAATGCTGTATCAAAAATTGTAAGCGTAAAAATGACGTTTAAAAAATGAAGAAATTACTAGTATTCTATGGAATTTGTCAGATGCTCTTGAGCTTCTCGGTATCTGCTCAGGAATTTGTTCCTAATGCTCCACTATATCGAGATCCAATAACTGATGGGGCTGCAGATCCTGTGCTGGTTTATAATCGAGAAGAGGAGAGCTGGTGGATGCTGTACACACAGCGTAGAGCCAATGTGGAAACAGCAGATGTGGCTTATTGCTATGGAAATGACATAGGGATTGCCAGTAGTAAGGATAATGGAAAAACCTGGGTCTACCGTGGTACATTGGATTTGGAGTTTGAGCGTGGTAAAAACACTTTCTGGGCGCCAGATGTCGTTTATTTGAATGGTACTTATCACATGTTTGTGGCTTATATCCAGGGAGTGAGAAATCACTGGGGAGGTCATGCCACATTGGTGCATTACACAAGTCAGAATTTGTGGGATTGGAAACATGAAGGCTACGTTGGCTTAGATACGAAGAATGTGATTGATGCAACGTTAATCCAATTGCCTGATGGACTTTGGAAGATGTGGTACAAGTCTCCAGAAGGTGGTGGAATCACCATGTCTGCAACAAGCAAAGACCTATTTACCTGGAAAACGAATAAAAAGCCTGCTATTGGTGGTCAAGCACATGAAGGGCCGAAGGCTTTTTGGTTCAAAGACAGTTACTGGGTGGTAACTGATGAATGGCAAGGGCTAAGAGTTTATAAGTCCGATGATACAGAGAAGTGGGAAAAGCAGGATTTGATTTTGGACGAAGCCTCTTCCCGCTTTATGGATGGTCCAAAAGGAGCACATGGTGATGTAGTGGTGACTGGAGATAAAGCTTATGTCATTTATTTCACACACCCGGGTAGAAAATCCCATCTGGAAGCACCTGCGGATGAGTATGGCAATATTCCACTAGACCTTAGAAGATCTGTTATTCAAGTGAGAGAACTGATTGTTGAAAACGGAAAACTCATTGACAAAGCAGATGATTTCACTTTTTATCTTCCTAACTTAAAATAAACCTAAACACATAATCTGATGAAGAACCTATCGAACCTATTCTTGCTCTCAGGCCTTGTTCTGGTCTGGGCATGTAGTCAACCTACTAAAAAAGAGGAGGAGACTGCAGCAACTTATAGTAACCCTATTGATGTAGAATTTGGAGATCCTTACATTCTCGACAATGGAGATGGAACTTACTACATGTATGGTACTGGAGGCGGAGCGAAGGATGGCTTTGCTACTTACTCGTCTACTGATTTGATCAACTGGAAATTTGAAGGTCAGGTTTATACTGGCAATACAGATAGCTCATGGAACGAAAAGTGGTTCTGGGCTCCAG
>CAXEKM010000483.1:0-11923 GCA_963996645.1 uncultured Marinoscillum sp. | reverse complement strand
GGATTATTCACAAACAGATAAGTAATACCAAGATTGCCCATGTGGGAATCATGCTGGATATTGGGAGTAGAGATGAAACTCCTGAAGAACAAGGTATTGCTCATTTCTGGGAGCACATGGCTTTCAAAGGAACCAAAAAACGTAAGTCTTTTCACATTATCAACAGACTAGACTCACTTGGTGGCGAACTGAATGCTTACACTACCAGAGAAAAAATCTGTTTCTACGCGTCTGTTTTGGACAACCATTTGGACAAAGCAGTTGAACTGTTAGCTGACATCACCTTCAATTCTACTTTCCCGGAAAAGGAAATAGAGAAAGAGCGAATGGTTATTCTTGAGGAAATGGCGATGTATCGCGATACTCCAGAAGATGCTATTCAGGATGATTTTGACGAATTGGTATTTCACAATCACCCACTGGGAAGTAATATTCTAGGAACGATTGAAACCGTTAATTCCTTCAAACAAAACGATTTTAAGGAGTTCTTAAAAAAGAATCTCAACACTGAGCGAATCATCCTTTCGAGTGTAGGCAACTATTCTGCGAAGAAATTGAAGCGGATGGCTGAAAAATACCTACAGGATGTTCCTCATAAGAATCATACTCCTGAGAGAAATTACTTCACGCCTACTTCACCTATAGTTCAGACCATTGAGAAGCCAATCACACAGGCACATGTTGCCTTAGGCAGAACCAGCTACAGCCTGAAAGATGAGCACAGAATTCCGTTCTTTCTATTAATTAACATATTGGGAGGTCCAAGCATGAACTCTCGACTAAACTTGTCCTTGCGTGAAAAACATGGATTTGTATATGGAATAGATGCCAGCTATACTCCTTATATTGAGACAGGTTCTTTGGCGATTTATTTCGCTACGGATCCTAAAAACCTCAAGAAGAGTCTTCGTCTGATCGATAAAGAATTTGATCTTCTGAAAAAGAACCCACTTGGTCATATGCAGCTTCATAAGGCTAAGCAACAGTTAAAAGGGCAGTTGGCCATGTCAGAAGAAAACAACAATGCCATGATGCTAATGATGGCCAAAAGCATCCTGGATCTCAATAGAGTACCAGACATCAATGAGCTATTTGACAAAATAGATCAGGCTTCAGCAGAACATTTGATGGAATTAGCACGACAAAACTTCAATAAAGATGAAATGAGTCAGCTAACTTTCATTCCAAAGTAGCACTGCGGTAGAAAATCCATTAATTTTACCTCATGGATTTTCTACCAGAACCTCTTCAACACTACATAGAAGAAAACACGGAAGCAGAAAGTGGATTACTCCACCAAATCAACCGTGAAACTCACCTCAACGTATTAAAACCCAGAATGCTCTCGGGACATCTACAAGGCAGAGTTTTATCTATGTTGAGTCACATGATCCGACCTACCAATATTCTGGAAATTGGAACATATACAGGGTATTCAGCTCTTTGTTTAGCTGAAGGAATGAGTGCTGATGGGAAACTCATCACCATTGATATAAATGAGGAACTGGAAGATCAGGTAAATGCGTATTTTGAACAATCCGAGTACAAAGATCAAATTGAATTTAAAGTAGGCAATGCACAAGAAATTATCCCAAATCTGAGTTATGAATGGGACATGGTTTTTATTGATGCAGACAAAGGGAGCTACCCTGCTTACTTCGAGATGACTTTACCAAAGGTGAAAAAAGGTGGATTTATCATCATTGACAATGTACTTTGGAGTGGCAAAGTGGCTGAAATGGACAAAACAGATAAAGCAACCGAATCCATGCGTGCATTTAATAAAATGGTCCATGATCATGACGGAGTTCAAAATGTCTTATTTCCAATTCGCGACGGCTTAATGATACTAAGAAAACTATGAGAGCAGTATTACTAGCGATCACTTGTATTCTATCCACCATCCTTTACGCTGAGACACCTCAGGTACCATCTTCTATCGAAATAGCTGGAGTAAAACTCAAAATCACCAGCGATACACAGGAAGAAATCCAGCGCCATGTCAATGCTCTTCGAGCGAGTGACAAGTATTTCCGTATCAAACTGGATCGAGTAAACTTATACTTCCCTATCGTAGAGCGTGTACTAAGAGAAGAAGGAGTTCCTGAAGACATCAAATACCTGGCGATACAGGAAAGTGCGTTGATTTCTGATGCAGTTTCTTCGTCTAATGCTGTTGGATACTGGCAATTCAAAGACTTTACCGCTAGAGAAGTTGGCTTGCGTGTTGACTCTAAGATTGACGAACGAAAAAACATAGTTTCCGCAACAAGAGGAGCCGCTAAGTACTTTAAAAGAAATAACTTTTTCTTTAAAAACTGGATCTATGCAGTAAGCGCCTATCAGGCAGGTCCAGGTGGAGCCAAACAATATGTAGACAAAGAAAACTTTGGATCTGATAAGCTCACAATTACCAAGAAGACACACTGGTATGTATTGAAATACATTGCCCACGTCATTGCATTCAAAGATGAAATCGGAAGACCTCACAGTGAAGGGTTGAAACTGGCTGAATACACTAAAGGTGAAGGAAAATCGATCGAACAAGTAGCTAGAGAATTTGAAGTAGAAGAAGATTTAGCTAAAGATTATAACAAGTGGCTACTACATGGCAAAGTACCTGACGACAAGGAATACACAGTGATTGTTCCCATGAAAGGAAATATTC
Organism: uncultured Marinoscillum sp.; assembly: GCA_963996645.1. Classification (GTDB taxonomy): domain Bacteria; phylum Bacteroidota; class Bacteroidia; order Cytophagales; family Cyclobacteriaceae; genus Marinoscillum. The sequence continues at coordinate 9,255 of CAXEKM010000483.1, read as the reverse complement.
CTAGCAACCTGGTAGCATCCAGCTCAAAGGACAAGAGCAATCAACCTCTTTCAAGAACGATAAAGGAACCAGAGCAAAGCAACTATCCAGACCGAATAGCTGGTGATATTATTTCCAAAAAGCAGTCTATATTCCTAAAAGTGAATGGTATCGATGCGACAATGGCGTCTAAGAATGACAATGTGCAGTCTATTGCTAAAAAAGCAGGTATAGACCCTGGCAAATTCCTTGATTACAATGACATGAAAAGTACTGCGACTGTAGAGGCCGGGCAGATCTATTATGTACGCAGCAAGAAAAATAAATCATCAATTTACCATCACGTTGCCCAGTATGATGAGAGTCTTTGGGATATTTCTCAGAAGTACGGCATCAAACTCGATCAACTGAAGAAGAGGAATAGAATGAGTGACAATGAATCACTCAAGCCTGGTAGATTGATGTGGTTACGCAAGAAGCGACCTTCAGATACTCCTGTGGAATACCATAAAGTGGAACGTAAGAATACATATGTGGCAAAAAAGGCTGAAGTAATCACTCGCAAACCTATTGAGGTAGAAACCAAACCTGAGGAACCTGAAAAGATTACTAACGAAGAACGCTTCGAACCAAAAAACATCCCTGATGGAGATAAAATCATTCATATTATTCAGGGAGGAGACTCTTTCTACAGTTTGTCCAAAAGATACAATGTAGAAGTAGGTGACATTGCTGATTGGAATGGACGCCAAACTAATAGCACATTGAGTATCGGTGAAGAGATAGTAATATATCGCCCTAAGCGTAACTATTCAACTCCGGTTAAGACACCAGAAAATGAAACCATTGCGGAGCTGAGCGGCAAGAAAGAAGAAAAAGAAGAGGTTAAAAAAACCACACCTTCAAATTCCAAGGCGCATATAGTGGCTGCTGGTGAGTCCTTATGGGGAATCTCTAAAAAATATGAGGTTACAGTTGCTGAAATTCGTGATTGGAACAATCTGAAAGAGTCGGATCCAATCAGCCCAGGCCAGGAACTAATTATTGGGAAAAAGAAGGCCCAGAAAAAGGAAGACGGATATACCACATATACCGTCAAAGGTGGAGACAGTCTCTACAAAATCAGTAAAGACTTTGACATGACAGTTGATGAAATCATGAAGCTCAACAACATGTCTGATTCCAATCTATCTGTAGGAACTGAATTGAAAGTGCGTAAAAAATAAAAGTCAGGCTGTAAACAACCTGACTTTCTCAATCATATTGCTAACACCAAGGTTGGTGATCAGGCGTTAGCTAATTCCTGATTGAAAATATCTCTTACCTTATCAACTGCTTTTTTAAACTCAGCCTCTTCTGGTGGCTTGGAAATAAAGGTTACAGCATTCAACTCCAAAGCCTTATCCTTAAAGTTAGGATTACCCGAGATTACAATAATCTTAGGTGGCTTCATCAAAGATCGCATGATCTCAATACCATTGAACTCTGGCATCTCTATATCTAAGAATAATACATCAGGTTTATCAAGGATAATTCCTGCAGCACCTTTCACCGCATCCTGATAGGTATTAACCAATTCTAAATTTTCAGTTTTCTCGGCCAATTGCTTGACCATCAAGATTGATGTTGGGTCATCGTCAATAGAAATAGCGCGTAACTTCATACATAGGTTCTTTAAAGGTTGAAAGATCGCCAGACTATTTCAAAGGGTCAAGTATTTATCGTCTAATGAGGAATATCTGTGGTTCAACAAGACAAATGCTTACACTAAGTGAAATCTTAGTACTCAAAGTCAAGACCTAGTCGATCTTTCATGTCTCGCAAAGCAGGATTTAAATTCGCCATATATTCGAATTTTTCCTTAGATGTGTACAAATTCTTAGCCGTAACTATCTCAGACACTTCACGTTCCAGTTGCACGAAGGTATTATCTAGTTTTTTACGGAAATAGCGTATTAATTCAACTTCAATCTTATCAAGAATACTATTCTCTAACTGACTTTCAAGAGTAATCTTAACTGCCTTGTCTCCCGATTTTGTTACATTTCTATCTAAAACCAGTTTTTCAGTTTCAGATGCACCGGCGCTCATTCGTTCAGATTTAAAATCTTCCCAGGCAGCTACCACCTGCTCCTCACTAAATTCGGAAGTTCTTTCCTCTAATAATGGCTTAGTCTCTTCCTTTTTCTCCGCTTGTTCCTCTGAAGATTTAGCTCCTTTATCTCGTCTAAACAAACTAGGTGTTTCCTTACTCTCTGCACCTGGGGGAGCAGTAGGCAATTTAATTTTAGGAGTAGAAGGTGCAGGTTTAGGCTGAGCAGTCGAAACTGAAGAAGTTGGTAACGGAGCAGACTCAGGAATAGGTGGAGGTAAGCTCTCCGGCTCCGATGATTTTAATTCACCGCTACTTTTTTTTTTGCCCCATCACCATTGGAGCCGCCAAATTGGCTGAGTTTTATTGCGTTATTCAGCTGAGAGAGCTTCATTAAACACAATTCCACATGTAATCGCTGATTTTTACTTTGCTTATAATTAAGATCTACCTGATTCATCAAATTCAAACCAGTAAGTAGATAAGACGAATTCAAAGCATTGGCTTGCTCCTGGTATTTATCCATTGAGTTTTCAGGAACCTCCATCAACTTGAGTGTATTTGGATTTTTACAAACCAAAAGGTTTCTAAAATGCTCCTGCAATCCTACCAGGAAGTTATGTCCATCAAATCCATTTCTTAGGATTTCATCAAAAAGCAACAAGGCTCCAGACATATCTTCTGCAACGAAGAAATCGCACAACTTGAAGTAATAATCGTAATCAAGAATGTGTAGGTTCTTGATCGTATTTTGATAGGTTACTTTGCTATCAGAAGAGAAAGTAACAATTAAATCGAAAATGGATAAGGCATCACGCATGGCACCATCTGCCTTTTGCGAAATCAAATGCAGTGCTTCAGGTTCTGCATCTACTCCCTCTTTGGAAGCAATCTTTTGCAATTGCACCACCATGTCATTGATCTCGATTCTATTGAAATCGTAGATCTGACATCTTGAAAGGATAGTAGGGATTACTTTATGCTTCTCTGTAGTCGCCAGGATGAAGATCGCATAAGATGGCGGTTCTTCCAATGTCTTCAAAAAGGCATTAAAAGCCTGAGTTGAAAGCATGTGAACCTCATCTATGATGTAAACTTTATATTTTCCTTGCTGAGGAGGATATCTCACCTGATCGATCAGGTTTCTGATATCGTCTACCGAGTTGTTAGATGCGGCATCCAGCTCATAGATGTTGAAATTGTTTGCAGCAGCTTCACCGTTTTCAGCCTCAAAACCATTGACCATTCTGGCCATGATTCGGGCACAAGTGGTTTTACCGACACCTCTGGGACCACAGAACAAGAGTGCTTGCGCCAAATGATTGTTATCAATGGCGTTTTTGAGAGTAGTAGTAATATGCTCTTGTCCTACTACTTCATCAAACCCAAGCGGTCTGTATTTCCGTGCCGATACTACGAAACTTTCCACGGCGGAAAATTAATTGAATTGGTGGGAATGGTCGAAGGATTTATGAATTAATCTTAAGATAAGTTTTCAACATGGACACGAAGGTCCACAATCCATCCAATCGATAACAGCGTATCTTTTTATAAAACGGGTTAGCTTTAACGTACTATGAGTGATAGACTTCTCTATGGAATCCAGCAAATTGGAATAGGAGTAACCGATGTGTTTAGGGCCGAAAAATGGTATGCTCGCATCTTAAAAGCTACCATTAAAGTCATAGAAGACCATAATCCCGCCACACACATGGCTCCATACATGGGTGGAAAAAGTAGAAACAAATCAGCCATCATTTTACTCAATCCAAATGGAGGTGGTGGATTTGAACTCTGGCAACATACCGAACATAGCCCTCAATTTCCTACCAGGGAGATTAAAGCCGGAGATCTTGGAATTAACTATATCACACTGCATTCAGGCAACTTAGTTAGCTTAAGAAATCACTTATCTAAAAATCATCAAGAATTTCAAGACATTTCCGATTCCGAACTTTATTTAATCGATCCTTTCGGAAATCAGATTCATGTAAAACAGCAAAATGAATTAGCTCCTAAAGTATTGGTAACAGGTGTAAAAGAATGTACGATTGGTGTAGCAAACCTTCAAGCATCAATACAGTTCTATCAGCATTTCGGATACAGTTTAATTAAGCAAAAAGAAAATGAGGATCTTATTGAAGCTTCACTCTTTTCTAAAGACAAATCCTCAGGGCGATTTGGTACATTTTTCGGAAACAGTACTATTTCCCTTATTCAAAGAAAGGACAAAAGAGGCAACAAAATCTATGAAAACAGATATTGGGGAGACCCAGGATTCATTCATTTATGTTTTGATGCCTACAATCTAAAATCATGGGTCAATCACTTTAGTAACAAGTCACCATTCACCATATTATCGAATGAAGACTTTAAAATGGGTGATGCACAAGGCCACTGGGGATACCTGGAAGATCCTGATGGCACACTCATAGAAATGGTGGAAGCTCACTACATTCCGATCGTTAAAAAACTCGGATTGATAATAAATTTAAAAAATAAATCACCTCACAAACCAGTCCCAAAATGGCTTATTCAGGCCATGAGACTAAAAAACGCACGTGTTTAGCTACTTTTACTCTAAACTTTTTAGAAAAAATCTCACAACCCACGCAACTTCCATACGCCTTCGTGCATCTTCCTCATGAAAACCAACTTGAAAATGTTGCGAATTAATAAATCTAACTCTGAAGAAGCTCTACTGCGAGATTGCCGCAAAGGCAAGTCTAGTGCGCAGCAAGCTTTCTATGAGCGATTCGCACCAAAGATGTTGGGAGTATGTATTAGATACATACATGATAGAGAGGAAGCCGAACACGTAATGATCGGCGGGATGGTGAAAGTGTTTGAAAAACTCGATCAGTTCTCGGGTGAAGGAAGTTTGGAAGGATGGGTTCGAAGAGTGATGGTTAATGAGTCCCTGATGTACATTCGAAAGAATAAAAATATGTCTCTGGAAGTAGATGTAGAGCATGCCGAATTTGAACCAAACTATCAAACACTAGAAAACACACTGGAAGCACAGGATTTGATGAATTTAATAGCTGAACTACCAGTGGGATACCGAACAGTATTTAACCTCTATGCAATAGAAGGTTATAATCATAAAGAAATTGCTGACACTCTTGGAATCAATGAAAACACCTCCAAGTCACAGCTAAGTAGAGCCAGAAAGTTGTTACAAACAAGACTGGTAGAAATACAGAACAAAGAATTAAAAGATCATAGTCATGGCAAATAACACAGACAGACTATTTCGAGAAGGACTTGACCAATTTGAGGTTACTCCGCAGGCACAAAGCTGGAAGGCAGTACAGAGTCAACTCAATCAGAAGAAAAAAATAGTATGGTGGCCGATGAGCATTGCTGCAGCCATTCTACTATTGATAACAGCCGCCCTTTTGGTGAAAAACTATCAACAAGGCTTTATTATGGATGGACCTATGGTAGCTGACATAGATTATCCGCAGCCAACACTTGATCCAGACAGAATATTAATTTCAGAGGATGAGGTAAAAGTGGAAACACCAGCTGATAAAACTATCACTACTCCTTCTACCAATCAAACAGTTTTATTCGCAAATAACACGCCTAAGACTGACGATAAAACAGTAGAAACGGAACCTGTTAAAATAGGAACACTGGAGTTGGTAGCGATACAGGAAGTAAGATTACAAGAGTTACCTCAACCGAAATTCAACTATGACTTTGAAGTAATGACTGTAGAAAAACCAACAGTTAAAATTACTTACATCGCAGAAAATGAGCCGGCTGAGAAAAAAAACAAACTCAATTCATTCATCAATTCTATTTCTAAAGAAGCATCTCCTATAGAAATACTGGCTGACATCAGAGATGCAAAGGACAATATATTTAGCAGAAACTAAACTCAAAATAAAGGATCATGAAAGCGATAATAACTACTCTTTTGGCGATAGCGCTATTCGCTTTGCCAAAGGCCACACAAGCATCGGGAACAGAAGGCGATACGGTAATCATAGAATTGAGCAACAAAAGTAAAATTCTGATCTATACCGAAGATAAAGAAGCACTAAAGGACCTTCAGCAATATGACATCAACCGTATGATTGCTGATCTAAACAAAGCTTTAGGATCTAAGAAGATCGAAAAAGTAGAGTTGCAAGATGAGAATGGTAACAAGTACATGAAGGATACAACGCTCATTATCGGTGAAGGTGAAGTAAAAACAAGAATTAAGATTGGCAACCTGGAGTTAATGGTTGACGCTGATGATTGGGATGAAGTAGAAGATGAATTTGATGATGATATTCCTGTAAGAAGATATAATTATGAAGAGGAGTCAATCGACAGAACAAGTCATTTCTTCAATGTAGACATTGGGATGAATAACTGGATAAACAACGATGGACAATTCCCTTCGGCAGAAGATTACACAGTGAAACCATGGGGAAGCTGGTATGTAGCTCTAAATAGTGTAAATCGTACCTGGGTGACAGGACCATTGTTTGCTGAATGGGGATTTGGATTCAGCTGGTACAATTGGAAAATGGAAGATCCCAACATTGTAGCTGAAAAAGGCCCTGACAATATAGAGTTCATCGATGTTCAGTTAGCTAATCCAGACATCAGTGGTATCAAAAGCAGATTAACTGCTCCTTATGTAAATGTATCTTTCGTACCAATGCTTGATTTTGCTAAAGGAAAAAGAAAAGTAAAGAATCTTGAAAGAGGCAGCGTGAGCTTCAAAACTTACAAAAAGCAAGGTATTAGATTCGGTGTAGGTGGTTACGCAGGCTACAGAATAGGAGGAAACACCAAGTTCGTTTACCGTGAAGATGGCAAGAAACAAAAGGATAAAGACAGAGGAAATTATTACCTGGAGAATTTCAGATACGGCGTGAGAGCACAAGTAGGTTATAAAGGACTAGACCTATTTGCAATGTATGACTTAAACAATGTGTTCACTGGTGTCAGAGGTCCGGAAGGAGGCCAAGGATTGCAAGCCATAACATTTGGAATCACCCTGTAACAATTCGCATACAACATGAAAAGCTGCCAATGGCAGCTTTTTTTATGCTTTTAATTTTCCTCCTTACCCCATTCAGTCAGAGACTTCTGGCTTACTCGTATATCTGCAGAGATTTTCTCAAAAGTTGGCCTCGTCAAACTAAAGACAAACATTACTACCAAATAGAGACCAGTAAATAACTGATCCTTTGTTAGATACAAGCCAATCACACCCAGCATGGCACCTATCTCTAGAATGAAGAATGAGATTTTTTTTACAGCCAGGTATTCTTGCAGTTTCTCTGGTATTGAATCCGAGGATATCATCCCAAGCTTTTTTCTGGAATAAGTAACTCCATACCAGATCAGCCCTGCAATAGCCACCGAAAATACGATCTGAAGCATCCGAGTTATTGACTCATCTACCAACGGAGGACTGGGGAATTCACCTTGAGTGTCTAGAAAAGCTATTCCAAAAGGAATGATTGATAGCGCTACAGTTCCATTAAACCATAGATTCAACCTGTTATAAAATTGCTCCCATCTATTGTATTGCCCAGCCATAAATACCTGTAGTTCTTACTTCGCTCAAAACTAATCACAAATCAATTGATAACCTTTTCCATTCATTTATCGTAAATTAATATGATATCATTTCAATATCACTTTAAATTAACTAACCTTCACTGTTATGGAATCGAAAGAAAAATCATCCTCACCATTATCAGGATATGTGGTTCTAACCATTGTAATTGCTCTGATACTGGGATCTCTTGGATTATTGATAGCAACTAAATTCCCATTATTTGGGATTACCCTCCTATTGGGATTGATTATGACACCAGGTTTTTTCTTCGTCAACCCAAATGGCTCCGTAGTATTGGTACTCTTTGGTAAATACAAAGGCACGGTAAAAGAAAATGGCTTCTTTTGGGTGAATCCATTCTACTACAAAAAGAAAATCTCACTGAGAGCCAGAAATTTTGACAGTGAAAGAGTCAAAGTAAATGACAGCATTGGTAACCCGATACTGATCTCTGTAATTTTAGTTTGGAGAGTAAGAGACACGTTTGCTGCTGCTTTCGAAGTGGATGATTATGAAAACTTTGTTCGTGTACAGACAGACGCAGCTGTTCGAAAATTGGCTGGAAGTTATCCTTATGACAATTTTGATGATGCGCAAGCTGAAATTACGCTTCGTTCCGGCTTAGATGAAGTGAACGAACATCTGGAGCGAGAAATCGAAGAGCGCCTTTCTATTGCAGGAATAGAAATACTCGAAGCACGAATTGGCTATTTAGCTTATGCAGAAGAAATAGCTGGCGCTATGCTTCGCAGACAACAAGCGACCGCTATTGTTGCAGCAAGACATAAGATTGTTGAAGGCGCAGTAAGCATGGTAGAAATGGCTCTTCACGAAATCAATCAAAAACAATTGATCGATCTGGATGAAGAGAAAAAAGCAGCTATGGTTAGCAACTTGATGGTGGTTCTTTGTGCTGATAAAGACGTATCTCCTGTTGTGAATTCTGGCACTTTACATCACTAGTCATGAAAGGCAAGCTACTTTTCAGTGAAACACAGCATTTCAAAAACACCATATTCTGGTGGATTGAAGTAGGTGTGGGATTAATCACACTCGGTGGATTAGCCTACGGCATCAGTATAAACCTGTCGCCAGGAGAAGACTGGGTTAATACGCCTTTAGGCAATCCCACCAATATCATTGCTGCAATCATCACTGCAATTGTATTGGGAGGAGTGCACTGGTTATTCACCACCATGAAGTTGATAGTAGAGATAGATTCCGACAATCTCTACTATTCCTATTACCCATTTGTAAGATCCAAAAAACAACTTCGAAAAAACGACTTAAAACATGTAGAAGTTCGCAAGTACAGTCCAATTTTGGAGTATGGAGGTTGGGGATATCGAATAAGTGCCAGAAATGGCAAAGCCTACAACATGAAAGGCTCTTGGGGACTACAATTAGTCTTCAACAACGGAGAACGATTATTGCTGGGCACCCAAAAACCAGAAGAATTAAAACAAGCGATAGACCAGCTTAAAGACAACTGGAATCAGCATTAAACATGGCTAAAAAGAAACCATTTGTATTACGAATTGATGAAGAAACATTCAAAGCCATTGAGAAATGGGCGGCGGACGAATTTCGCAGCACCAATGGTCAATTG
>CAXEKM010000482.1:0-2381 GCA_963996645.1 uncultured Marinoscillum sp. | reverse complement strand
TAGTCTGATTAAGATAATCGATGATCGTGACATGGTAGTGTTGTTCAGCTTTGGTACAGTGGAGTACTCAAAATGGGATGCACAGCTCGTAAGTTCTTTAAATAGTATCGGTATTCAATCGTCTACAATCAGCTCATTAGTGGATGGTCAGCCGGTGGTATTTGTTGGCAGAAAAGGGGATGCACCTGGTTCGGCCATTGAACTGACGTCTAATGGATCAACTATTCCGCCTCAAGATCAGGCCCTGGAATTGATAAATACAGTTACAGGAAAGTACAGTTCGGGTAGTATGTCTTCTGTTAGAGTTGGGCCAGCTAGTAATTGGAATTCTTTTCATTACAATGTAAAGTCTGGAGATGGAGACAATTGGCTGGTGAATGTTTTTGGCCTGGATGAATCAGGTAATATCACTGGATTAGAATCAGGTAGCCGAATTGCTGCAGCTTCAGAAATAGATTTGAGCGGGGTGGATGTGAATAGTTACCCATACTTGCAGTTTCAGTTTCTTTTTTCAGATGCGGCTAACCAAACACCACCAACTTTAGATGCCTGGGGAGTAAGCTATACAGGAGTTGCGGAAGGAATCGTTTCTACTTCTTCTATAGAAACAGAAGTGCTTAGGGAAGGGCAGGAGTTTTCGAAAGCGTTTTACTTTACCAATATTTCAGAATTATCTTTTAGCGACTCGATTGATGTGAATATCAACTTAACCAACATCAATTCTGGAGATATTGAATCACAAGAGCTAAGGTTAATCGCTCCAGAACCTGGAGATACCACATCATTTGATCTGGCAACTTCCACAAGAGGGAAAGTAGGCGAGAATAACGTGTTTGTCCAGGTAAGCACCTCAGACCGGGAAAATTACTACTCAAACAATGCACTATTACTTTCTAGCGCTTTTACGGTGGAAGAGGATTTGGTCAATCCTGTATTGGACGTGACCATCGATGGTAACTATATTCTGGATGGAGATATCGTATCACCTTCTCCTCAGATACGAATTGCCATGAAAGATGAAAATGAATACCTCATGAAGGATGATACGTCCGGTGTGAGTATTGAGATGCGTCGTGCTTGTGAAGGATGTGTTTTTGAAAGAATTAATCTATCGAGTCCGGAAGTGGTGTATACCATGGCTACAGATGAGCAGGATTTTGAAGTGATCTATCAGCCGGGTTCATTAGAAGATGGCCTGTATACGTTGCGTGTTCAAGTGGCTGATGAGTCGGGTAATAAATCGGGAGTGGAGCCTTATGAGGTGTCATTTGAAGTGATCAATGAATCAACAATTACGCACTTTTACCCATATCCGAATCCATTCTCAACTTCAACAAGGTTCGTGTTTACACTAACAGGAAGTGTTATTCCAGATCAAATCAAAATTCAGATTATGACTGTTTCAGGCAGAGTGGTGAGAGAGATTACTCAAGATGAAATTGGTCCAATTAAAATTGGTAATAACATCACACAATATGCCTGGGACGGCAGAGATGAATACGGTGATCAATTGGCGAATGGCGTATATCTCTACAAAGTTTTTATTCAGCAAAATGGCGAATCCATCGATCACCGGATAACTTCAGGTGACCGAGGTTTCACCAATGGATTTGGTAAAATTTATTTACTCCGCTAAAAGGTTATTGCCAACGAGCTCTTGTTCTGTTAACTTTAAGTAATTGAAGCTTTCCCAATATGAATCATTGAAGTCGGATGTTGCTTCTTTCAGAAAGATGTCTTTCTGCTGAAATTCTGAATTAGGAAAGGCAGCCAGGTTTTCTTTCGACACATGATTGTTTACCAGGATAGCCTCGAAATCACACTTTTCTCCCAGATCTAGATAGGACCCATAATATCTGACGCTAGATAAAACATAGGATCCATTGTGAAACTCAAATTCTTCTTCCCACTTTACAAACTCCCAGAAATCACTCTCTGAGGAATCGGGAGTATATTCCATTTTGACAATGGCATAATCGTCATCGTTGATAAATAATCTTCCAGAGACATATCCTTTACCAGTAGCAGGTTGGAATGAGACTATATAGACATTCTTATTTCCATATGTCTGTTTTCCATCATAGGTGAATTCATAATGCTTGAGTTCGCTTTTTGAAATGAAGGAATTCTCTCTCCAAATAGAAGAAACTACCATGTCATAAGCATTCCCTTGAATGTATACGGGATCTAAAGTAAAATCAGGTGCGATTACTTTTCGCGTTTTAATTGGTGAAATTTTCACCCCATCTTCGTTGACATTAGCAGGTTTCAAAATGTCCAAAACGCCTTCTGCTAGATAAGTTAATTCCCCTGACTTGATTAGTTTTTCTTTGTAATAACTGGTGGTCCAGTAAGGTTCCATGTCATAGTTCATGATTTTT
>CAXEKM010000481.1:0-2134 GCA_963996645.1 uncultured Marinoscillum sp. | reverse complement strand
CACATCATTGTGAACCACAAAAGTCACCCCATCGGCTCCCACATCTTTATCCCCCAGGTACAGATCAAATTGAATTTCAAAGTATCGAGTAAGATCTAATTTCTGATAATTATAAGCAAGACCTTCGGAATAGGGCTCATCGGGCGTTAACTGAATGCATCCATTAGCCATATTACCGGCCGTTCCGAGAAAATAATACTGAGCGGAAGCACTGATAGTCAGCAGTATACTGGAGGTCATCACAAGAATTTTGGTAGGCGAGATCATAGGGTTATAACGAATGAGCAATCAAAATGATTTAGAATAGAATTTTGAGGAGCTTTTCTCCTCATCTCACCAAAAGATGTAACCGGTTCCTATTAGATTTGCAGGATGGCAAGTGAAGTGCAGGCAGACTATCTCAACGAACTCAATCCCCCACAGCGAGAAGGCGTAATAAACACAGAAGGACCCACCATGCTGATCGCAGGTGCCGGATCTGGAAAAACACGTGTGCTCACCTACCGCATCGCTCATTTGATGCGTTATCATAATGTGGATCCGTTCAACATCATGGCGCTAACCTTTACCAACAAAGCAGCCCGTGAGATGCGTGAACGTATTGAAAAAGTAGTGGGTAGTGATGCCAAAAACCTGTACATGGGTACATTTCACTCCGTATTTGCGAGAATTCTTCGTTCGGAAGCATCCAAATTGGGTTACCCAAGCAATTTCACCATTTACGATACTGATGATTCTAAAACGCTGATCAAACAGATTGTCAAGGAAAACAACCTGGATGATAAATTGTACAAAGCCAACGTGGTGTACAATAGAATATCGGCTGCCAAAAATAGACTCGTATCCTGGAGAGATTACATCAATAATCCAATCTACGCTGAAGATGACGCATCTAACATGCGTCCTGAAATGGGCAAACTATACCAGGTCTATGTAGCACGTTGTTACAATGCTGGAGCTATGGATTTTGATGACTTACTGTTCAATACCAATGTATTGTTTCAGGAGCATCCGGACGTGTTGAATAAATACCAGCACCGTTTTCATTACTTACTTATCGATGAGTTTCAGGATACCAACATTTCACAGTACCTGATCGCTAAGCGATTGGCTGCAGTTCGTCAAAACATTGCTGTGGTGGGTGACGATGCCCAAAGTATCTATGCTTTCCGTGGGGCAGACATCCAGAACATCCTGAACTTTGAGAGAGACTATCCAGATCTGAAAGTGATCAAACTCGAGCAGAACTACCGCTCTACTAAAAATATTGTAGAGGCTGCCAACTCGGTAATCAATAAGAATACTGCGCAGCTCAAAAAGAACGTCTGGACAGACAATGAAGATGGAGATTTGATTGAATTAATCAAAGCCACCTCTGACAATGAAGAAGGCAAATTGATCGCCTCTTCTATTTTCGAAACCAAGATGCAAACTCAGTCGAGTAACAACGACTTTGCGATCTTGTACCGAACCAACAGTCAGTCCAGAGCGATGGAGGAAGCCCTACGTAGAAACAACCTAAAATATCGGGTAGTTGGTGGGCTGTCTTTCTATCAACGTAAAGAAATCAAAGACATCATCGCTTACCTCCGTTACATCGTCAATCCGAATGATGAGCAAGCGATGCGCCGTTCCATCAACCTCCCGAAAAGAGGAATTGGTCCTGGAACAATTGAGAAACTAGTGGTGGCTTCTGCAGAGCATAACAAACCTCTATGGGATATTATGACCATGGCCACACAATATGTGGGAGGACGAGGAGGCAAGCAGGTAGAAGAATACGTCAATCTGATCAAAAGCTTCCGACTGACAGCAGAAAAGAAAGATGCTTACGATACAGCAGCACTGGTAGCTAAAAACTCTGGTCTCCTCAAGGAACTCTATGCAGATAAAACCATAGAAGGCATGAGCCGCTATGAAAACGTGCAGGAATTACTCAACGCCATCAAAGAGTTTACCGATGACCAAGAGCGTGAAGACAAAAGTCTGTCTGCATTTTTACAAGAAGTTACTTTACTGACAGATGAAGACAGAAACGCCAATCCTGAAGAAGCCATCACTTTGATGACCATTCACATGGCGAAGGGATTGGAGTTTAAGTACGTATACATCGTGGGATTGGAAGAAGAATTAT
>CAXEKM010000480.1:0-2728 GCA_963996645.1 uncultured Marinoscillum sp. | reverse complement strand
ATTTCTGCACGGCGCTTGTTTTCATTCTCTACCGCCTGAGCTACAAATGGCTCATATACAGCTTGCAAATCCATGTCAACTGTGAATCCTGCGTTGTTCAATCCTTCCAATAAAGAAATGGTATAGGCTTCGTTTACATCTCCACTGCCAGTACCTCCAGCGATGAAGCTGTAAGAGTGATCACCGAATACAGCAATACTTCCAGATTTATTGGTGTATGGTAAAACATTGTCGTCATTTTTCAAAAGCACCATACCTTCTGCAGCAGCTTTTCTAGTTACCTCCGCATGAGCTTTTAGGTCTGGCTTGTCACTGTATTTGTATTTCTTAGTCGTTGGAGTTTTTAGGATGTATTCTAAAATACGCCTCAGACTGTTATTCACCGCTTCTGTATCTACAGTGCCTTCGGCTATTGCTTTCGCCAAATCCTTACGTTGAGCATCGGTGCCAGGCATCAATAAATCATTTCCTGCATTGATCTGAGCGACTACATCACTTACCGACACTTCATCAAGAATAGATTCAAAACCAGGGTATCCACCAAACCAATCGGTCATGACCAATCCTTTGTAGCCCCATTCATCTCTTAAAATGGTGGTTAGCAAATCGTGACTTGCAGAAGCGTAATGTCCATCTATTTTATTGTATGCGGTCATTACTGTCCATGGATTAGACTCTTTGATCGCAATTTCGAAGCCACGTAAATAGATTTCTCTCATGGAGCGCTCAGAAATGTGAGCATTAATAGAAAGCCTATTAGTTTCCTGGTTATTTGCAGCAAAGTGCTTGATGGACGTTCCCACATCGTTTGACTGAATTCCTTTGATGTAAGCACTAGCAATTTTTCCAGCAACTAAAGGATCTTCGGAGTAATATTCGAAATTTCTACCATTAAGTGGGTTTCTATGAATATTGAGCGCTGGAGCTAACAATACATCCACTCCGTATTCCTTCACTTCTTCGCCCATTGCATTACCTACAGATTCTATCAGGTCAGTGTTCCAGGTAGATGCCAATGCAGTCCCTACAGGGAAAGCTGTAGCGTAATACGTATTGGGATCATCTTTTCGCTTTGGTTCTATTCTCAAACCTGCAGGTCCATCAGCAAAAACCGTCTCTGGTATTTTCAATCTGGAAATTTCATCATTTCCACCTGCGGCACCTAGTACACGCACATCTGGCTCTTCATCCAAAGGAACCAATCCGGCATATCCTGGCATGCCTGGCCCTACTAGTAAAGTTGCTTTTTCCTCAGGAGTCATTGCTTCGATCAATTGATCAATGGACGACTTCCCAAATTTTGGGTTTTTTTGGGCCGTGCTTAGTTGCAATGTGCACAAACTAAAGAGTAGAATGAAGCTACTCCGATTGACTATAGATGTCATTAATAAATGTATTTAATATTTGAAACTGATAGAAGCCTGAAGTGTAAATGGAAGGATATATGATCCTGTTAATAATTGTCCATAGTATGGTTCAGGATCTGTGACTAGTTCTGTCCCGTTGATAGTGCCTTTTGCTCCTCGCTGATTCAAGAAGTTCACGGCAGTTAAGCCGAATCCCCAGTTTTTATTAGGATTGTAGTTAACACCACCAAAGTTTTCCCAACGAGCTTTGAAATAAAGTGCATTTGTCAGGTTGGCGTACTGTCTACTGAAATATCTGAAGCTTGCCCAAACTCTAAATTTCTTGAAGCTATAGCTGGGATCAATCTCCATTAATACTTTAGAGATTTGCAGCACACTATTGTCATTGTAGTTGTAACTATTTCCAAATGCGTTAAAGTCGAACTTCTGATAGACTGGATTTTGTAGAGTAACCAAGTAATGAAGATTAAAACCTTTGAATGGTTTCAAAACCACATCAGTTGTCCAACCGATTGTTTGGATGTCATAATAAACGGAAGTGTTTTGAGACTCTGTATTATCATCAGGGTTGACAAGGTTAAACCGATTTAGATAATTGTTCTTATATAGATAGGTCATTTGGGAAACGAGACTCATTTTGTCTGTATTCCAGAATATTCCTAATCCGCCTAATGGAGCTTTGCTCTTTACAAAGTTTGGAATGAAGGCAGCGGACAAGTCATTGAGTTTACCATTTTCTTCCATATACAAGAAGTTGGCTAACACCCCAAAATTGCTAACGATATTGTAGGTGGCGTTGAAAGTACCTGCCAGATGAAACCAGTTTTTATTGATATGATCCAGATTCGATTTATCTACCACAAAACCTGGTGTTCTGGCATCCATGGTGTAATCAACGCCCATATAATGGTGACGAACATGTAACCCATAGCTAAATTTGAAATTATCACTAACATTCCAGTCATCATGCATGTACAATGAAAGCTTGTTCTCAAGCCCAGAATAATATTCAGCACCAGCATTGAAGTTGAAGAAGCCATAGCTATCTGTGTTTGGAGAGACAAGTAGCTGAGGCTGATCTTCAACTGTTTGGAAGAAGAATGATCGATCAGAGTGATAATCATCAACTGAATAATAGCGCTCCAATAAACCGATGGTCAGGTTGTGTTTTCCTACTTGCTTGTTAAGGGAAAATCTACCCATTATCGACTGTGCTGGAATTCTAGGAGAAGCCATGATTAGCTGTGTTCCTACATTGCCAGCGTATGCCTCACCACCACTTGCATATGTATAACCGGCAGATTCATCTACATTGAATATGCTTAGGGGAATAGTATATAAAAGAGAAGCTTTAGCTACAT
>CAXEKM010000479.1:0-3012 GCA_963996645.1 uncultured Marinoscillum sp. | reverse complement strand
CCGCTCCGATTTTGAAGCCCTGTAATACATCCTCTTTCATGGACTTTGCCGTCAAAAAGATGATCGGAATGTCTGGTTCTATTTCTTTGATCTCCTGAGCGAGCTGAAAACCGTCTTTTTTAGGCATCATCAGATCCAAAATACACAAGTCAAACTTGCCTGGCTTGAAGGTCTCTGCACCCTGCTCTCCATCACGACACAACACCGTATCAAAGCCTTTCAAGCCTAGATATTCATTTAATATCTGACCAAGGTTCTCATCGTCTTCGGCTACTAATACTCTAGGCTTTTCCATCATTTAGCGGTAAGGTGATTGTAAATTTACTTCCATTTCCCGGCTCGCTACTTACAGCGATTCGGCCATGCTGCAGTTCTATCATGTTCTTTACATACGCCAACCCAAGACCAAAGCCTTTGACATTGTGAACATTACCCGTATGCACACGGTAAAATTTTTGAAATATATGACTAATCGCTTCTTT
This sequence comes from uncultured Marinoscillum sp., assembly GCA_963996645.1. Taxonomy (GTDB): domain Bacteria; phylum Bacteroidota; class Bacteroidia; order Cytophagales; family Cyclobacteriaceae; genus Marinoscillum. The sequence continues at coordinate 2,530 of CAXEKM010000479.1, read as the reverse complement.
GGTCATCCCAATTCCCCGATCCTGTACTGTTACATTAATTGTATTTCCCCGGTTAAACATTCTGACCGTTATTTCCGGAGCACCTTCGGAATACTTATTGGCATTGTCCAATAAGTTAGTCAATATATTCACCATATGTGTTCTGTCAGCAAGGACTTTGGCATCCGTCGCATTGTCTATAATCTTGATAGATCCATTGCGTGCCTCTACCTGAAGAGAAGTCTTATCTACAGCCAACTCTACCAATTCTTTGATGTCCAGTGCATCTTCTTTCAGCTCTATGTCATTCCGATCAATTGCAGCCATTTGCAACACTCGGTGAACCTGCTCACTCAATCGACTATTCTCTTCGCCAATCATCTTGAGGTAGCGCTCGCGCATACCTTCCATTTGCTTAATTTCTTTATCACTCAGCGCTTCACATGCTAAGGAAATCGTGGCAATTGGTGTTTTGAGCTCATGCGTCATGTTATTGATGAAGTCATTCTTCATCTCAGAAAGTTTTTTCTGTCTCAAAATCGTATGAATGGAATAGCCGAAGGAACCAACGATTACTAAAATCAGCAGGCCAGAACTAGCCATGGTCAACCAGATTTTCTTCAATAAAAAGCGCTGCTTTTCCGGAAAGTCAACCACCAGCCAGTTTTGATCTCCAACAATGTCATTAGGGAATAGATTGGCTTTCAACTCGCTTTTCTCCAACTCGTCCTTAGACTTGGTGTTGTTGATTAATTCAAAACGTCTGCGCATAGGAGAAATCACTCCATAGTCAAATGAAATGTCGATACCGCGATCGTTGAAAGCATTAGAAAGCAAAGAATCCAACTGAGTAGAATTTACTCTAGCCATAATGGAGCGCTCCGGTGCTAGTACATTCTCAATCACCTGAACAACCATCTCAGACTTGATAGATGCTTTTTTCATTTGCTGCTCCAGAAGTTCTATTTCAGGAGTCTTGGTAGTTGTTTGTGGATTTGCTTCTTGAATCTGAGATTCCGCGATCAACTCCACATGACCATCAGAAGTAATGGCCTGAAAATCAAAGATGATGTTGAATCCCATTTCGTTACTTCTCAAAGTATCTTTGAAAGTAACAGCATTTGGATTTCGCGGATCTACTTGCTGATATTGGATTTGCTGAGGCTGGCCATACGGTTGATTATAAAACCAGGTATTGTTAAATGCATACAGCGCTTCCTGGCGCTCCAATTTTTCCGAAACAGCATGCAAAGCATCCACTACATCTCGCTTAAACCGCTCTTCATTGGCCCGAATGACCGAATCAATCCAGTACCACTGGAAGCCAATCAAGCCTAGCAACGCCACGCTCATCAGTCCTACTACCCAGAAAATTGTAGATCGTTTCATGTCAATTTCAATCGTTCATTCGCTGCAATCGTGAAACAAATTTACGCGAAAAGTGCCCGTACAGTTCCTGATTAACCTTTTTTAACATCGATTAACCAGTTTTTAACAGATCAATGAAAGGCTTTGCCGTTCCATCCTTCACACAACTTTCCAATTTTAAACTAAAGAGAAATGAAAAAGAATTTTACACTGGCTGCCTTGTTGGTGATGCTGATGACCAGTTTGGTAATGGCTCAAGACAATGAAGTGAAGATTGAAATATCAAGAGATGTAGATGGTGAGAAAAAGACCTTCAGGAAAACCTATGAATCGGAAGAAGAAATGAAAAACGATCATGAGCTGAAGGAGTTTATGGGAGATGATACGGATGTCCAGTTCTGGTTTGGGAATAACAACGCGAATATCCATACCTTCAACTTTGATGATCTGGATGAACAAATGCAAAACTTCTCCTTCAGCTTTGGAGACGATGATGAGAACGGGCACTCTTTCATGTTCTTTAGTGATGATGACTCCACCTTCAGTAAGCAATTCAATCTACGAATGGAGGAAATGAGCAAGTATATTGATGAAGATATGATAAAGACTCTTAAAGACATGCAACAAAACATGATCATTGACCTGCATAAGAACGGAAACTTTGCTTACGCCTTTGGAGACTCCATAGACGATACCATGGTTATCAGGCTGGGAGATGATGCTGGCAAATCCCATCGCAGTGTTCATGTTGTGGTCAGCAAAAGCATTAACATCACTGAAGATACCGATGCCTTCGGAAAAAAAGGCAAAGTGGCAGCATCTGATAAGCTGGAACTGGAGAACCTGAGTTACTATCCTAATCCAGCTACTAACGGACGGTTCAAATTACGATTTGATGTACCTGAAGAAAATGAAGTAAGCATCAAGATTTATAACCTGGATGGAAGAGAAATCTTCAATCGATACTTTGATGCCTTTGATGGCACCTATGCGGAGACTATTGATTTATCAGGTCAGTCAGAAGGCATCTACTTGTTAGAAATTCAAATGGATGGCAAACGCCTAATCCGCAAAATCGCCATCGATTAAAGAAAACCCTACTCCATGGTGATTCCTCAACTCTAAAGAGGGATCATCTTTCAAATATTTGCGGAGCCTGGAGATAAAGACATCCAGGCTTCTG
>CAXEKM010000478.1:0-1631 GCA_963996645.1 uncultured Marinoscillum sp. | reverse complement strand
TAAAGATCCAGTTTCTATTGAACTTCTTGCCGATATCACTTAATTCGACCCGCATTATTCTTTTCCTCCTCTCATTAAACCCCTGCTTGAGTCTTCGATAAATCGAATGATTTCATCTCTTTCTGAAGTAGGTGCTAGCTCGGTTTTTATTTTTTCTAAGGCATCTGAATTATTCAGACCGGAAACGTAAAACACTCTGTAAATGTCCTGTAATTCGTTGATTTTGTCATTATTGAAGCCTCTGCGTCTCAAGCCAATAGAGTTGACACCCATATATGAGAGTGGATCTCTCGCCGCAGTGACATAAGGAGGGACATCTTTTCGAACCAAAGAACCTCCAGAGATCATACTATGACTACCAATTTTGACAAACTGATGAACGGCAGTGGTTCCTCCAAGAAATGCAAAATCACCAATATGAACATGGCCAGCCATTTGGACTGAGTTGGCTAAAATCACATCATCACCGATGATACAATCATGAGCAATGTGGGTATATGCCATTAAGACGACCCTGTTGCCGATTTTCGTATCCCCACGGTCCAGGGCAGTACCTCTGTTGATGGTTACACATTCACGGATGATCACGTGATCGCCAATGGTTACTGTCGATGATTCTCCTTCAAACTTTAGGTCCTGAGGTTCTCCGCCGATGACCGCACCGGGATAGATCTGACATTGATTGCCTATTCTAGAGCCAGATTTGATCGTTACATTCGGTCCAATTACGCAATTGTCACCGATCACTACATCTTCACCAATATACGAAAATGGTTCAATGGTTACGTTTTTGCCGATATGTGCCTTTGGGTGTATATAAACCAGATTGTTGCTCATAAATCTTTTCTCACAATGCTGGCGGTCATTATTCCTTCACAAACGAGGTTGTTACCTACATAGGCTACACCTTTCATTTTGGCGAAACCTCTGCGGATGGGTTGCATCAGTTCTAATTTCATGACCAGCGTATCTCCTGGTACTACCATTTTTCTGAATTTGAAGTTTTCTATTCCTAGAAAATAGGTCCAATAGTTCTCTGGGTCAGGAACTGTATTCATAACTAAAATTCCACCTATTTGAGCCATGGCTTCTACTTGAAGTACGCCTGGCATGACTGGGTTTCCCGGAAAGTGACCTGCAAAATAGGGTTCATTCATGGTGACATTCTTAATGCCTGCCACTTGCTGATCATCCAGGTGGAATATCTTATCAATTAACAAAAAGGGATACCTATGCGGAAGCAATTTAGCGATCTTGTTGATGTCTAAAACAGCTGGAAGTTTTGGGTCGTAATGAGGAATGTTGGAATGACTTTCTTCCAACATGATTTTCTTTAGTTTTTTAGCAAAAGCGACATTAGTGCCATGTCCTGGTCTGGCTGCTAATATTTGAGCTTTTAATGGTCTTCCAATGAGTGCCAAATCACCAAGGACGTCCATTAGTTTATGTCGAGCCGGTTCATTTGGGTAATGAAGCTTCTCGTTGTTTAAGATACCTGGCTCATAATGATCTACTTTAGGCTTCCCTAAGAGCTTGGAAAGGTGCTCTATATCTGTGGTTTTAACTTTGTTTTCTACTACAACAATTGCATTAGTCAAGTCTCCACCTTTTATCAATCCATTTTGATAGAG
>CAXEKM010000477.1:0-1617 GCA_963996645.1 uncultured Marinoscillum sp. | reverse complement strand
TCAAAAAGGGTTTTGAATGCTTTTACAATCTCCTCCTTAAGTTGCTTGTCTATCAAATTCATCTCTCTATTTCTTAGGCAAAAATACCTCTGCCATCATACATCTGGCGCTTCCGCCACCTAAAGCTTCTATCGTATCTAAATTACTATGGAGCAACTGACCATGTTTGGACAGCTGTTCTTTTTGTTCTTCTGTCAATGAAGTAAATGCCGCATGAGACATTACCACAAATTTATCACCTGTTGCGTTCTGCACTTGCAGCATATTTCCTGCAAATCTGCCTTTCTGCTCTTCAGTGATATAAACAATTTCTTTATTCGTCTTTTCTAGTGAATCAATCACTCGCTGACGCTCTTCCTGATCATCAATGCAGTCAGCACACAATACGGCAAATGTTTCTCCCAGACACATCATAACGTTGGTATGATAAATTGGAAGTCGCTGACCATTTACTGTTTGGTTGGCTATGAAAGCAACAGAGCTGTAGCCCGTTTTTTCCATGAACTCTGCAAGGACATCTGGATTGGTTCTCTCCGAAATAGCAGCATAAGCAATCTTGTTCTGACGATCTAAGATCAAACTCCCAGTGCCTTCGAGGAATTTGTTCTCCATTTCCCAGTCAAGAAAACCGTCAACAGATTCAATCTCGAACCTCTCACTCAATGATTCAAGTAGATCCTCTCTTCTCTCCAAACGTCTGTTGATGGCATACATTGGATACAACCATACATTCCCACTTTCGTGAAAACTCACCCAGTTGTTGGGAAAAATAGAGTCTGGAGTCGATGGATCTGGAGTATCATCAAATACTTCTACATTGACACCTGCAGTTCTCAGTTTAGCCACAAAGCCATCGAATTCAGCCAAAGCTTTATCCTGTACTTGCTCGCTGCTAAGTCCTTCTAATTTCTTTTGATAATAGTTATTGACCGCCGTTTGCTCATTCATGTAAAATGAAACCGGGCGAATCATCATCAAAGTATCAGTTATCTGTTTGCTCATTTTCTTCTCAATGGTAGTGTAGAACATCTCAACAAACCTTCTTGCTTCGCTATCTCCGCATAAGGTATTTCCTCTACGGTCATTCCATGACTTCTGAACCAATCATTGAGTCTGGTAAAATTCTTTTCAGAAACCACTACCTCAGGAGAAATAGAGAACACGTTGCTAAACATGTGATACATCTCCTTTTTAGTGATATGAAACAGATTCTCCATTCCAAAAAGATCCACTAAATACTGATAATCTGCTTCATCGAGGAATCCCTCCCTATGAATGATGGCTTTGTCTTTACCTACTGGTTGGAAACAACAGTCCAGATGCAAAGCATTGTCTTCCGCTACTGTATTGGATTTTGAAAGGTTAAATTCCTTTACGATTCTGTTTGGGAAAAACTCCTTCAGGAAGTCAACACCTTCTTTATTCGTTCTTGCAGTGATGTAATCAGGATAATCAGCACCTTTATAAGTTCCCACAAATAAGTGCTCACCATGAATCATCACATCTCCACCTTCCACGTGCACTTCCGCAGGAGGTGTAATTACTTTATCCTTGTCTATTTGGCTAATTACATAGTCTATCGTCTCCAATTCAGGTTCTCTGTCTGGTAGAATATTG
>CAXEKM010000476.1:0-4077 GCA_963996645.1 uncultured Marinoscillum sp. | reverse complement strand
TGTAGCGCCTGATGCAGACGCGTTGTTACTTCCATTGACGCTATTGGACCAGGAATCCACAGCAGCACCATTAGTGGTCGTACTGGTACCATTATTCGCTTTCAGCCAAAGACTAACAGCGGCATTGAGATTGGCTACTTGTGGAACAACAATAGTAAAGAAGTCATTGTCATTAAAGGCTACATCGGTAAACACGAGTGTGTCTCCACTAAAATACGCTCCTTCGTAAGAATCTGTAATGGTTGAGAAATCGCTGCTCGTATTGATGATTAAGCTATACAAAGAAGCTTCCTGAATTCTGCTATCAAAATTGGCAATGTCTCCCAAATAGATTTTCACATCTACGCTACCTGGATTTCCATACACATCTACTTTCCACTCGGTGGAGAGTCTGTCATTACTAACCGTTCCTGGCACTTCTGTAGATTGAACAAATATATTGTCTGTGCCATCATTTCCCCAAACAATGTAATCACCATCATTCAGAGATCCGGTGCCATCCATTTTCACGATAGCACCATCATTTTGACTCATAGATTCATATTGTTCCAATCCATGATCCAGGTTGTAACCGATTCCTGAGATGTCATTGGCATAACTGGTATTGTCATAAATACTCACTCCGCCTACTGTATAAGTATCGGTTGAAATATCTAAAGTGATCCCATATTTAATAGCCAAATAAGTAGCCACATCTCTCCTATCGGAATCAGTCAAACGGGTATTGTAGCTGACCACCTCTGCGATGTAGCCTTCATAGGATTCGGTGTAATTGAAGTTGTTTCCAAGTCTGAAATAGGAATCGGTTCGATTGCCAAAACTTGCTGCATTGCTTTCACTATCCGAAATCAATAATTCATTGGCTAATAAATCCTGGCCAGTGGCACCCGAATTGTTCCTCACATTGAATACCGTAACAGGCCCGTTGACCGAACCAGAGACATCAGCCGAACGATAGTTTCCATAGGCATAACCAACAGCTGCACCACTTACATCACCCTGACTTCCCAGATACAATCCATCAAATGAACCATTTTTAAACCCTACAAGAAACCCAATATCGTTGGAAGATTGAACAGTAGCGTCTGGCTTCACCACCATGAAAAAGTCATGCGTATTGAATCCTGCCACACCATCCAAAAAGTCATTGGTAAAGTCTAACGCGTCATGTCCATTGATCACGTTATCCACCAAAAGCGGTTTTTCGTTGTTGTCTCCCTGATCAGCATCATTTCCACTGCCTGAGATATCCGACCATTTGGTAACTAGACCTGCACTGGTGGTGGTAACTGCTTCATCAGGGCGCAACCAAAGGGTTAGTCCACCAGACACGCCACCTGGAGCTATTGTCTGAACTGCTCCACCGATGGTAAAGAAGTCTCCATCCGAGAAGTCAACATCTTCAAACGTCAAAATATCTCTGCCGTCAGTCCTGGTAACAGTCCCTCCCAGCACTAAGCGTGACACGGCATCATCTCCCAAATCATCTGGCATATTTGCCGTATCCGGAGCGATGATGAGATTTAGCGTAGTATTGTCTTTATCTACCGCAAGATTGGTAATATCAAAACTTAAAGAGACCATCCCCACATCCCCTGTCTCTTTCACTTTCCAAACTCTTTGTAACCGTTGAGAAATTCCGGACATGATATTGTCAGTAGTGAAGGTATTAGTGCTATTGTTGTTACCCCACACAAGATATTCTCCATCACCCAAATCTGACCCATCAGCCATACTCACGATGGTCGCATCGTTAATGCTTTGGCTTTGTACCTGATTCAGGTTTTGATTGGTTTGATTCTTTCCAATTCCCGCTACATCAAAATGATAAGGCTGATATTCTGCATTGGAAGTTCCTGGCCAAATGATCGTAGATCCATCTACCTGGTAATCAAAATTAACTGTAGCACTAGCCGGATCTTCGTCTAAGGTGATACCATATTTGATAGCCAAATAAGTGAAAACATCTGCCTGATCTGAATCAGACAAACGACCAGAATAACTAATCACTTCGGCCACTCCTCCTTGAAAATCATCGGCAAAATCCCATCCATACCCGAGTGTATAAGGCTGATTATCAAAGTTTTGATGATTGGCAGCTACATCTTCATAATTATCAACTTGCTGACCATTGAGGAAGATGTTTTGGCCATTGGAAGTACCATTAATACGGTCATTGATGATAATTGGATTGGCCAATACCACTTCACCAGTACCATCTAAGTACGATGAACGATAACTTGTCGCTGGATCAATGGTATGAGTAATTAATTCGTTCGCATACTGCGAAGTAGAAGACCCAAGCTCCAAACTTCCTACATCTCCAACCTGGAAACCAAGTACATCTCCGGTTTCTGCAGAAGAGCTACTGATAAAATCCGGATCGAGTACGATGAAGAATTCTCGAGTATAAATCCCTTGAAGTCCTACCAGATAATCATCATCAAAATTGATAACTGGATTATAATTGATGGAATTGCCCGAATAAGTTGGATTACTACCCAAAATGCTTTGATGTGCATGGCTACCCTCTCCACTATCGTCAAACCAGGCGAAGACTTCATTGGTAGACACATTCCCCAATATGGTTCCTTGAGAGTTTAACCAAAGCGATAAACCTGTAGAAACGTTTCCTGGTGCTGAAGTAGTTGGTGCTCCATCATAAGAGGTAATAGCAATGTTATCTACACCGAACCCTACATCTACCACTTCGGGATCTACCACCACAAAATAAGTACCTGATCGGAATCGAAAACGAAATCTTACATTTGGATTATCCTCAAAAGCAGCTGGTAGCACAATGTAGGAATTGACCCATCCACCATTATCTCCAGACCATCCTTGTTCGTTTCCAAGGGCTTCAACGGAGTTGTTATTGTACCAATTGATGGCATTGTATTGGTTAGACAAGACAAACCAATTAGACCCACCATCTACTGAATACTCTATTCTGAAACCATCTGAATCATTGGCCAGAGTCTCATTATCATCAATATTGTATCGAAGGTCAAAGGAAAGAATTAGATTATGATACCCTGTTAAATCTACAGCAAGTTCAGTGGTGACATTCAATCCAAAACCATAGCTATCGAAACTAGTTGGGTGTAAATAGTTACCATCAGAATCGGGTAAAGCAGCATCACTATCAACGGTGAAGTTAGTGGAGGTCCAGTCTCCAAAACCTGATTCAAAATCTTCAGAATAAACGGTAGTCTGTGCGTAGAGGATGCTGCACAGGAGCATAGTTGCGGCTGTTGTAATACACTTCATGACTCAATCTTTTAGATTTAGTCTTAAAGTGGCTGATGAAATCAGCAGTGGGCATCTAGCGAGTTATAATGATGGTCTTACTCGTAATTGATTGTGATTATGCTATGAATTTATAGAAGTATTTGACCAAGACCAAAACAGCTAGGGGTAATTAGGACTAATACCTACCCATTTGGGTTTTTTACCTAAACAAAAAACCCTGACATCCAAAATGAATGTCAGGGTTCTCAAAACCAGTGAGTTGGTTAATAATTTATTTCTTCACTTGATCAACGATTGCTTTGAAAGCAGCCGGATGGTTCATTGCTAAATCAGCCAAAACCTTACGGTTGATGTCGATGTTCGCTTTTTTCAAACCACCCATGAACTGAGAATAAGACATTCCGTGCTCTCTGGCGCCTGCATTAATTCTTTGTATCCATAGTGCGCGAAAATTACGTTTTTTAGTTTTCCTGTCTCTATAAGAATAAGACAATGCTTTTTCAACTGCATTTTTTGCAACTGTATATACATTTTTTCTTCTTCCAAAGAAACCTTTTGCTTGTTTTAATATTTTTTTTCTTCTTGCTTTTGAAGCTACGGAGTTAATTGACCTTGGCATTTTTTTCTTTTTTTTTTGTAATCAGCGGTTTTTTTCAAACACTTTAGGGCTAAATTACATGGTTAATAATTTTATTTACAAAGTTGTATTTTAATATTTGGTGTGTCAGCTTCATGAACTAACCCACTTTTTGTTAAATTTCTTTTTCTTTTTGTTGCTTTTTTAGTCAAAATATGACTTTTGAAAGCGTGCTTTCTTTTAATTTT
>CAXEKM010000475.1:0-5310 GCA_963996645.1 uncultured Marinoscillum sp. | reverse complement strand
TGTTTCTCCGTTTATAGGCCCTTTAAATTGGTGGTGAACAATTTTTTCGTCCGGATAATACCAAACCGTAGAATGGTCCTGGTCAAGTATAGTTTCTTTATTCATAGTTGTGATAGTTTCATGAATAAAAATAGACTCACTATGCATATTTCTTCCAAGTCTTCGATAATTGGTAAGAATGGAAATGTAATTGGTTGAAATCGTCTGATAACCTTATAAAGCAAAAGCCTCGACTAATTGGTCGAGGCTCTTGATGCCTTGCGGCAGATCTATATAATTGTTTGAATTAAGTTCAATTAGAAGTCAAACCCAACATAAAGTTGTAGTGCTGAGTTTTTAGAGTTTTCAGTGGCTTCACCAGCTACTCCATCTTGACCAATTTCCTGGAAACCGTAATTATAACGTACTCCAAGAATACCGGTAGGGAAGTCAAAGCCTACACCTGCTGCTATACCTGTATCTAGTGTATTAAAGTCATCTCTATCTAGTTCTTCAATGTCATTGATGTTTCCTCTATCGTCAACGTCTTTCACATTGGCTCCAACAAGGAATCCTAAGTACGGACCAGCGTGGAGGTTGATTGGGCCAAACTTGGCAACAGCCAATACTGGGACTTCCAGATAGTTTAGGTTAAATCGGTATTTACCTTCACCCTGTAAAAAATTGTCGTATTGAATCTCTGAACCTTTCTGAGTAAAAAGGAACTCTGGTTGAATGGCGAAATTCTCAGTAATGTCTGCTCTGTAGTAGGCTCCTACATTAAAACCTATTTTCATGTTTTCGTCATCCACATCTTCTACGTACAGGTTGGTGAAGTTAGCACCACCTTTGATACCTGCTTTCTGTGCGAAAGCCATAGTAGATGCAAATGCGCAAAATGCTGTAAGTATTAGAATCTTGAGTTTCATAATGGTAATAGTTTTTTAAAGTGAGTTATTGTTTAAATGAAAGCGCCGCCCGGCCGAGGGCAAGCGCTTTCTGCTGATTGGGGTACCCTTAGCTTTTTACTGAAATCACTAAGTATTTAGAGATTTTCCAGAATTTAGCTGGATCAGTTACCTCCAGGTATTTTACTTTTCCTTCTTCACCTACTAGTTTGTAGCTATCTGATGGGTGCTCAGTTACGATCTCCATCTTATCGCTATCCACATAGAACTTTTTAGTGTTCTGAATGTCAACCTCAGTGAATTTGGTCTGTGCTACGTCTGCTTGTAGTTCTGTAGTTCTACCTAACCAAAGGAATCCACCTTCTTTAGTGATCAATCCTTCATCACGTAGTTTTCTTTCTGTATCTACAGCGAAAAATGCTGTGTTTAAATCGTTTTCTCTTTCAACAAGCTCCTGATTTTGAACCTCAATGGTTTCAGTTTGTAACTGAACTCTTGTTACCAGAGATTTAACCTCTGTATTTAGCTCTGCAATTTGAGTGTCTTTCATCTCAATCTCTTCTTGCAACTTCGCAATGGCAGTCTCTCTGTTTTGAAGATCAGACTTCATGTTTTTCACTCTTTTCTTAAAAGCGTTTAATTCGAAGTTTGAATTTTCAAGTTGGCCTGAAAGCGAAGCGATTTTAGAATTTGCATCGTCGATCAACACATTGATTCTTTTCAAGTCGTCAACCATTTCATTTTTCTCGCTAGGAGAGAAGTCTCCAGAGCTATTGGTTACAACCATATTCTCTTGTTGCTTGATATCGTCGATTTGTGCTTCCACTTCAGCCATTACATTCATGATGTTGTTGAAAGCTGAGTCTCGCTCTTGCAACTTGTACTCCAGGCTATCAGCCTGAGCTTTTAGTTGCTCTCTTTCTTGTTTGCCACATGATGTTAATCCAAGGACCGTAGCCATTCCTATGGCAAGTCCACCTATAAGTGATTTATTATTTGTTCTCATAACTATGCTATTTATAGTTCAAATACTTGTTTGATGTTCTTTCTGTCCAACCACGGATCAATGTTTGCGTGGGGAATGAAAGTAGATTTTAATCTCTTTGGGAAGCTTTTCCCAGATGATGCTTTATACCTTTTAAGTGTAAAGACTGTGATAAATAATAATCCCAAGGTGATGTATACTAATGCTAGAGCTTCCATGTGAGTGAGTTTTTATAGTGAAGTTTTAATTTGGCTCAAGCGTGGTTGAGTGCTTGATTTTTTAGAACGCGAATTTTACTCCTAGTCCTGGGTCAAGTGCTAAATATGCGTCTCCTCTTGTAGTTACTTCCAGGAATGGTTTCACGTCAAGACTTACTGCTATTGGCACTTCGTTAATTTTGTACTCGATACCGAAGATTCCATCTACACCGATACCGAAATCGCCATCAGTTCTTCTATATCCTCTGTAGTTTTCGTAGTATACCCAGTCAGACTGAGTGGCAATGTGTCCACCAAAACCATAGTACCAGTTAAGTCCTGCCTGGTCGAATGCATTCACGTAGTTTTCTAATAATACGGTTACTGAAAACGCGTCTGGGTAAAAACCAATAATACCTTCCACAGCTTTGTTGGCTCTGGTGAAATGCTTAATGGTTAGACCAGAAGTACCAATACCTCTTATACCTATTGCAGTATTGTATTTGTAAGATTGAGTTGTTAAACTTTTGTAAGGGTTGTTGGCGTATGTATATGGCTTGGTGGTTTCTGTTTCATTGCCATTTCCAGATGCAAATACACTTGCTGATCCGATGAATAATGCTGCTGCGAGTGATAATAGTTGTTTATATTTCATGACTTGATTTCTTTGTTTGATAAGTCATGTTGCCAAACTTGTGCCGGATTTAGAAAATATCATAACTCACTGATAATCAGTGAGTATAAATTGGTGTGAAATGAAAAAGTCTCCCAAATTGAGAATGGCATTCTCAAAAAAGGAGACTTTACAACAAGTTATGAGAACGTTTAAGCTTGTTGCTCTTCTTCTCTTTTCAACATTCGATAAATCGTAGACTGTCCAATGTCCAGTAGCTGAGCTACTTTCTTGATGTCATTGTCATGGTTTTTCAAGTACATTTTCACAATGCGCAATTCATAATCACGCATAGTCATTTGTTCATCAAAGATGTCCGTAACCGGATCTGCTTGTGTGAAAGAAACGTCCTCGGCTGATATTTCGTCGCCATCAGCCATTACTGCAGATAATTCTACAATAGACTTAAGCTCACGAATATTTCCTGGGAACTGATAGGCCATTAATTTCTTAAGTGCTTCTTTACTAAAGGTCTTTTGTGGCATGCCATTGTCCTTGCAGAATCCCTCTACAAAGTGTTTGGCCAAAATGATAATGTCTTTGTCTCGATCTCTAAGAGGAGGAAGCTCTACGGGAAGTCCAAATAGACGATAATACAAATCTTCTCTAAACTTACCATTTTTCATTTCCTCAAGTAAGTTTCTGTGTGTTGCTGCTATAATTCTGCAGTCCACTTTTACAGATTCTGTGCCTCCAACGCGAGTGATTTCTCGCTCTTGAAGGGCTCGAAGTAGTTTAGCCTGAAGTTCTGGAGCCATTTCCCCAATTTCATCTAGGAATAGCGTACCTCCATGAGCTTGCTCGAATTTCCCAGCATGTCTGTTGGCAGCTCCTGTAAAAGCACCTTTTTCATGGCCGAAAAGCTCACTTTCTGCAAGTTCTTTAGGAATGGCACTCATGTTCACCGCTACGAAAGGTTTCTTAGCTCTGTCAGAGTTATAGTGAATTGATTTTGCTACCATTTCCTTACCAGTACCAGTTTCTCCATTGACTATTACAGAGATATTGTTGGTCGTAGCCTTCTCCATCATCTGGAAAACCTTTTTCATAGGAGCACTCTGACCGATGATAGATGATTGGAAATCGTACTTGCGCTCTACTTCAGACTGTAAGTTCTGAATTTGAGTCTTTAGAGAGGAATTCTTACGAATATGCTGAACTACATTGAGTAGTCTATCTCTAATGTCTTCTGTTTTGGTAATGTAATCGTATGCTCCGGCCTTCAATAACTTTACGGCCGTTTCGATTTCATTTTGTTCGGATATAATCAGTACCTCGATCCCTGGATCGAAGGATTTAATTTCTTTTAAAAGTTCTTCTCCGTTTCTATCCGGCAACTTGTAATCAAGTGTAACAATGTCTGGCTTGTTCTTGAGTTGCTTAAGGAAAGCCTCACCCGAATTAAACATTTCAACTCGATAATCGGGATTAAGTGTCAGGTTGTGATGAAGAAGCTTTCTGTACCAGTCATCGTCTTCCACGACGTATATGGTGAATGGTTTGTCGCTCATATAGTAGTTAGACTAAAAAATGTTCTTGCTGATATAACACAAAATTTAGCAATGTGTTATGATTTACTTTAAAGAGTGATCTTTTTCCAGGTATTGGTTAAGTGCTAAAATTACCTGATCAAGTTCATGTTGCGCTTCATCCAGTAGCTTATCAGATGGTGATGTGCCAGAATCTGCAGTTTTCTCAATGTTTTTTAATAGTGGCACCAACTTCTCTGCTTTCAAGTGTCGAGCCGGGGCTACTATTTTATGTGCGCTGTTAGCTACCGTATCCAGATCATGTGCTTCCAAAGCCAGTTCAATGATAGTCCATTCTTTGTTAGCACTTTCGATGAAGGTTTCTACCATGTCTATGACAAAATTTTCATCGCCCATTTTTTGGAGAGAGGATAGGTCTATCTGCGTCATTGATTCTTTTTTCGTTGGTTTGGTGATTGTTTTTGGTCTGTTGCCAGGGGCGGATTTAGCGATGATGGTAAACAGCTCGGCTTCATCAAAAGGCTTTCTGAGGATATGATCAAACCCACTTGATTGAGCTTTTTGCTTGTCTATTTGCGCAACAGTAGCTGTTAATGCAATTAATGGCTGATCCACATTTGGATTATACGTCTCTCTCACTGCTTTTGCTACTTCCCAGCCTGTCATTTTCGGCATCTTCAGGTCTAATAAGATTACATCGTACTTATTTTTCTGAAGTAGTTCGAATGCTTCTGCGCCATTTACAGCAGTGTCATATTTGGCCTGACACTTGTCCAGCAATGTCGCTAGCAACTTGATGTTAAATGGCTCATCATCTGCAATCAGGAATTTTTTATCGCTGAAGTTATCATCGTATTCAAATACATCTTTCTCTCTGGGTGGTTCTGTAGCGATCTCATATTCTAGATTAACCGTAACCGTAGTACCTTCACCTTCCTCGCTTTCCAGGTTGATTTTACCTTGATGTAATTGCACAAGACGTTTAGTGATAGCGAGGCCTAGACCCGTACCTTTTGAGAAAGAGCTCTGATCTGACTGTTCGAATTCCTGGAACAGTCTGAACTGGCTTTCCTTAGGA
>CAXEKM010000474.1:0-4172 GCA_963996645.1 uncultured Marinoscillum sp. | reverse complement strand
GAGTAAAATGGCCCAGATGACCAGGGCAATCGGTAATCCTTCTGGCGCTACGGTGAGGTGAGTTAATAGAACACCTACCATCACGGGAAAAATTACCAGCGCCCCTAGAGCCCGGGTTTTTGGGATCATGATCAATAGTCCACCTAGAATTTCTGCGGCACCTACCAATGGCATTAGCCAGGAAATTTCCATCAAAGCTGCATTGTCTTTCAAGAGTGCCTCAGGTAAACCATCTGGCACTGGCATGTAGTTGAGGAATTTGTTGAGTCCTCCATTGATAAGTAGCAATCCAAATAGGATAGATACTCCGGTTAGAATTTTGTTTTTCATAGTTGATCGTTTTTAAATCGGTTGATAATTGATCATCCAGTTGATGCCATAGCGGTCCTGGAATGCACCAAAATAGGAGCCAAAAAACATGTCTTTCATGCCCATTTCTACGATGCCTCCTTCGGACAGTTCATTGAAAAGTCTATCGGCTTCTTCTTTGCTGTCAGGCTCCAGGTGGATATGCATGTTGTTGCCATAGTTGATCTTGAAGCCCATGCTTTCTGGGGCATCAGTTGCCATTAAGCGATGACCTCCCATGATGGTTAACTCAATATGGATGATCAATTTCTTATTGGATTCATCCAGAGGAGGCTGGCCTTCAAAACTGAAATCTTCGAATCGCTGGATGCCTTTCCCTGTGAACTCACCACCGAAGACTTTCTGATAGAATCGAAAAACTTCCTCGGTATTGCCATTAAAGTTGAGGTAGGTAGCTACTCCAGGTTTGTTGGATGTCTTGTTTTCTTTACGCAGCTTGAATTGTATGCTGATGTAATGATCCAGATTCTCCAGTCCTGCGGTAAATCCTTCTTTGAAGCCCATTTCGATGATTTTCTCCAAATCATCCAGGCTTTTGTACGTGATCTTAATGGTAACTAAAGTCTTTTCAGAGTCAATAGACGAGAAAGAGTTGTGCCAGTGTGATCCTGGATGTATTTCGTTGATGACACCCTCGCTATCACAGAATGCATCGTCTGCTTCAAATTCTTCACAATTCAAGATGTTGCTAAAATCAGAACGACACCAATGGACATCTCCCTCAGGGCCAGACATGTTGTACAACCAAAAACCTCCATTTCGGAAATCCATGGATTTGGTAGTGCATTTGTATGGCTTGGGTGCCCACCATTCATCTAGCGCCTCTGCGGTGGTCCAGGCATGCCAGACAAGATCTTTTGGGGCATCAAACTCTCGTTTTACGAGAATGGTATTGGTGGACTTATCTACTGTAAAGTCCATTAAAAGTGCTGGATTCATAATTTTTGAAGTTTCTCAGTGATGTATTGTTGAAGTCTTATGCCATTCTGTTTCAAGCCTTCAGCGGCATTGTGCGCTTTGAGAACGGCTTGAAGTAATTCAGCAGTTTTGAAAGTCATGGTCCATTCCAAAGTGGTTTGAGTGCCGTCCGAGTGAAAATCTACTACAGCAAGAAAATTTGGATTGAAATGCTCGTAGGAGATACGCTTCATGGGTGATATTTCTTTGAAAATGCTTCGGTTGGGATAGTTGGTGCCATCTGGACCATGCATGGTTAGTAGCCACTCGCCACCTTCTCGAAAATCCATTTTGTGAATGGTGGTGGTAAACCCGTCTGGTCCCCACCATTGTGATAGGTGATCAGGGTTTTTCCATGCTTCCCACATTAGCTCGAGGGAAACATCAAAGGTTCTTTTGAGTGAGATTTGTCTGTCGTGGAGTGTTTCCATTAGCTTTTCTGGTTTTTAAGTTTGGCCAGGTATTGATCCAGGTTGTTGAAGCGATTTTCCATCACTTTCTTAAACTGCTCCAGCCATTTTTCTATTTCTTTCATCTTTTCACTGTTGAGGTGGTAGTGAATCTCGCGGCCTTGCTGCTCCTGTTTCACCACTTCACATTCCACCAGTACTTTCAGGTGCTTGGATACCGCTTGTCGGCTACTGTTAAAATGCTCGGCGATGGCATTGGGAGTCATCGCGCCAACCGCCAGTAGAAAGATGATCGCCCTCCGTGTAGGATCGGCAATGGCTTGAAATATGTCTCGCCTGATGGGTTTTGATTTATTTGCTACCATATGGTTGCAAATATATGCGCAACAATGTGGTTGCGCAAATATTTTGTCAAGAATTATTTTGGGAACTGAGAGGTTAAATGATTTAAGTGTTTGATAGTTAAGTGCTTGACTTCTTGAGAGCGAGCGTTACTCCCCGGATCTTTGTGTTCTTTTTAATTGGTAATGAGTGGCGAAATGGATACTAGGGGAGTCTTATTTGTTTAGTGTTGCTATTTCTAAAAAATTCCGAAGCTCACTTCTCTTCCTTACCAATCCATCCCAAGTGGGTGTGCTTAAAATCATCGTTGTATTTCAAACCATATCCAAACATGCGATCCATAGCCGAATGACCAAACAAGATGATGCCGGTTAAAGAAATGATGGAATTACCTGACCAATAACCCAATGCAATTATGGCGATCGCTAGAAGTTTGTGGTGAAACAGGTTGTACGTCCAGGCGCCGATTTTGGTATTGGCCAGATAGCCAATCATGGAAAGATCTGGAAGCAAGAGGAGTGTAGGGAACAACCACCAGGCAAAGTCCAATTGTGAGTAAAGTAGGATAGAGAATAGGAATTGACCAAGTTCTTCAAGTTTGATACTAGTTGTCATGAGTGCGTCTGTTTAATGATTATGACACGAAGGTCAGGTAATTCTAAACCGCAGCTCTTGACATAAATCAAGAATTCTCCAGACGCCGTTTTCGGATGCGGCTAAAGGTCTCTGGGGTCATTCCCAATACAGAAGCAATGTATTGAAGCGGTACCTGGTTGAAGAGTTCTTTGTTTTGCTCAAAGTACAAATCATAGCGCTGCTCGGTCGTCATGGACAAATGGGTGAACACTCGATCTTCCAGAGTTTTAAAGCACTTGACGATGAACTGTTTTTCGATCTCGTTCCATTTTGGAAACTCCTGGCAGAGTCTTTGGTAATCGGATTTGTTGATGGTCAATAATTCGACATCAGTCAAAGCCTGGATGCTCCATCGGTTGGGTTGCTCGAAAAAGAACCCCATGATTTCAGTAACCAGGTAGTTTTCTGTAGAGATCCACTGAGTGATCTCCCGACCTTCGGAAATGGCATAAACTCTCAAAAGTCCAGATTTTATGAGGCTCAGTCGTTTGCAAACATCTCCTGCTTTGGTGAAGTACTCGTTTTTACTCAGCCGTTCTTCTTTGAAATAGGAGCGAATGGTCGCCAGTTCTTGCCCGGAGAGTTTGCCAAAGTGCGCCTGGATCAGACTGTTGAAATCTTGCATGTTACTTTCTCAGAATCTTTTCCATGGCTTTGCCTTTCGCCAGTTCATCTATCAACTTATCCAGATAGCGGATTTTTTGCATGAGCGGATCTTCTATCTCTTCCACTCGATAGCCACAAATCACACCTTTGATCAGTGAAACATTTGGGTTTAGCTCAGGTGCTTCCGCGAAGAACGTTTCGAAGTTGGTTTTGTCATCTAGTATTCGCTGAAGGTCTTGTTCATTGTACCCGGTCAGCCAATAAATGATGGTGTCCACTTCTTCTTTGGTGCGACCTTTTTTCTCAGCCTTGGTGATGTAGTGTGGATACACTCCTGCAAAAGACATGGTATAAATTCGATGGTTGTTCTTCATGATTGGATATGTTGAATAGCTAAAATTAAGGGATTGTTGGATAATTATTTGCCGGTCAACACAAAAGCTCCCCAGTAATATGGATGAGCATATTTTTCTTTCAGTTGCAGCTGTGCCTCGCGGAATGCCTGATGAATAGCATTTGATTTCAGGTAATTGGCGTAAAACAACGTCATCAACTCTTGTGTGGCTTGATCGTCTACTTTCCACAAGCTCATGATCAGATGTTGGGCACCTGCGACATGCAATGCGCGTTGCAATCCATACACTCCTTCTCCGGCATTGTTGGTGCCCAGTCCCGTTTCACAAGCGGATAGCACCACCAGTTCTGTTTGATCCAGCGACATGTTCGTTACTTCGTAAGCAGAGATTAATCCCTGGTTGGTGTCATTGGCTCCGGCCAATGCGATTCCCGATCCCAGCATGGCCTCTGTCAGGGAGGACCATTGAGTGGAATTGGTAGGAGTGAAGAACCCGT
>CAXEKM010000473.1:0-3141 GCA_963996645.1 uncultured Marinoscillum sp. | reverse complement strand
CCCATCACAAGAGATCAAAGACCAAATAGGGCAGGCCATGTGGGACTTCTATCATCACCAAATTCATAACCTAAAAGAGGTGCATGCAGATCCACATCCAGGTAATTTTTTGATGCGTCCAGATGGTACTTTGGGTATTATAGATTTTGGTTGTGTAAAGGAAATTCCAGAAGATTTTTACGAAGCTTATTTCCGACTAATGAGTAAAGATCTTATTGCGGATGATGATGCTTTGATACCTGTGTTGTATCACCTGAATTTCATTTATGAAGACGATTCGGAGCAAGAGAAAAAATTGTACATTTCCATTTTTAAAGAAATGACCATGTTGCTAGGGGAGCCGTTTCATGGAGAGGAGTTTGACTTTGCTGATGACAAGTATTTCAAGAAAATCTATGACTTAAGCGAGAGACTTGGTAACATGAAGGAGTTGAGAAACTCTAAACACCCTAGAGGATCAAGACATGGGCTTTATATTAACAGAACTTACTTCGGCCTATACCAGCTTCTGAATATGTTGGGAGCTAAGGTCACAACTACCAAGCCTGATTGGTTGCGATAGTTGCAGACCTTTAGTTGATGAAATAAGCTTGTTAAAGCGATTCTTACATAGGACTAGTTGAAGAAATAATCTTTGATTAGTCCTATTTCTATTTTTGAGGATTTGTCTACTTCAGAGAATGAAACTCATGGCTCTTCAAAGAAGCCTGCTTCGAAGGTAATTGAAATGGGATTAATTTTAAAGTGCTTGTATGAAGCATTATCATATTAAATAATAAATAACGTATTTAAGGTAAAAATGGAGTGAGTTGAATTATTTAAGGTAAGTGTTTGTCTGTGTTGATAGGCTCGGGTGTTAGGTTGAAATTGTAATCAATTTTTCTTGATGATTTTTTTATACTTTGAACGTTTTGAAGTTCGTGTTTTTTCAGGATGCATCAAGAGGTCTTAGTGAGTTTTTGAGGTGATCCCAAAGTGTGTTTCGGAAGGAGGAACCCATGTTGATTAGCTGCGTGTCTTCCCAAGATATTCGAAGCTAAATTACAGTGATAGACACATCCATTAATCCCTGGACTATTTGTCTGTTTCGAAGCTGAAAAAAGCTATTCAAAAAGTTTGCTTAACTTATACGAATGAAAACTACATTCCCATTTTTTATAGCTGTGTTTTGCTTCATATCGTGCTCATCTCCTCAAGTAGAGGAGTTGGGGGTAGAATGGAAGTCAATAGAGCGAGATTTGCAATCTCAGTTGATTACAGCAGGTGATAGTGCAGTTATAGAACTGCCTGCAGGACATTATATGTTTACACGATCACTTTCAGTGGATGGTAATAAGCATCTGATTATTAGAGGACAAGGTATTGATAAAACAATCCTTTCTTTTCAGATGCAAGAAGAGGGTGCAGAAGGCCTGAAAATTGCTAATGGCGTTAGCATTCTTGTTGAAAATTTCACAATAGAGAACGCTAAGGGCGATAATATCAAAGTAACAGATACGGATGGAATCACCTTTAGAAATATAAAGTCACAGTGGACGGGAACGCCTAAAGAGACCAATGGCGCCTATGCTTTTTATCCCGTACTTTGTAAGAATGTGTTAGTTGAAAATTGCATTGCGATTGGGTCTTCAGATGCGGGTATTTATGTAGGTCAATCTGACAGTGTCATCGTAAGAAATAATGAGGCTTACTACAATGTGGCTGGTATAGAAAGTGAGAACTCCAGATGGGTAGAAGTTTACAATAATTATGCTCATGATAATACCGGAGGTATACTCGTTTTTGACATGCCAGGTTTGACTCAGACAGGCCACACAACCCGGGTGTTTAACAACCGAATGGTAAGTAACAATTTTAGAAACTTTGCGCCTGAAGGTAATGTGGTAGCGACTGTTCCTCCAGGTACTGGATTGATGCTTTTAGCTACTCGAAATATTGAAATATTTGGTAACGAAATGATCAATAACAAAACTGTCGGTGTGGCTATTGCCAGTTACAAGATAGTAGAAGCTATGTCTTCAGGTGAAGAAACTCAATTGGAGCAAAACATTGAAATGTCCAAAGTGGATGAAGCTTATGATCCCTATCCTACGGATATATTTATCCACAACAACTCCTATCAAAATGAGCATTGGTTTCCTACTATGGATAATGACTTTGGATTGCTCTTTATGTTCAAGTTCCCTTTCTCAACCCCTGATATAGTTTGGGATGGAATCAAGAATGAGCAAGGCGAATTTGCTATGTGTGTAAAGGAACAAGTTGTAAGTTTTGCTAACCTGGATGCTGCTAATGATTTTGAAAACCTTAATCAGGTTTTGGATCCATTTATATGTGAAGGCACTCAAATTGAACCAATTTTATGAAGGTGAGAATATTTGTATTATTCTTAGTCGCTTTGTCTTTGATGACTTCCTGTGATAAGAAACAAAAGCCTATCGAGATTGAAGAAGTTACATTGGTTGGTTCGGCAAAATTGGATGTGCCAGAACGCTTGTCTGAGTGGGGTTTATTTGAAGAGCCAGTGGTGAAATTAATTCCAAAACAGGGCGTGATTCCTTATACTTTGAATACACCTCTATTTACGGACTATGCGCTGAAGAAAAGGTTCATAAAGTTACCTGTGGATGCCAAGGTAAATTACAATGAAATGGAAGTTTTTGACTTTCCTGAAGGCACCCTTTTGATTAAGAATTTTTACTATCAAAAGGATCAGACTGACCCCAAAAGCGAAAGCCAAATTATTGAAACAAGGTTACTGATAAACGAAGGGAAAAGTTGGAATGTCTGGACTTATGTTTGGAATGAAAGTCAGACAGACGCAACACTCGAAATAGCAGGTAGAACCGTCCCGCTTTCATGGAAGGATGAAGAAGGAATTATTAAAAATGTGAATTACTCAGTACCCAATTTGGTGCAGTGTAAAAGCTGTCATGAACTCTCTGGAAAATTAACTCCAATAGGTCCATCTGCTCGTCAATTGAATGGTGATTTTCATTACTCAAGTGGAATAAAAAATCAGTTAATTTATTGGAGAGAAAACGGTATGTTGGATTCACTTCCAGAGATGAATGATATTGCTAAATTGGCAACGTGGGATGATCCGAAATCCGGTACGTTAGATGAACGTGCCAGAGCCTG
>CAXEKM010000472.1:0-4368 GCA_963996645.1 uncultured Marinoscillum sp. | reverse complement strand
TTTCTTCTACTAATTTTTGGTGTCTTCTCTGGATAGAACAATCTCTTTCAGAAAGGTGACATGCACGCCCTCGGCTATCGCCAACTACCTGAATCTCAATATGTCGAGGCTCTTCTACGAATTTCTCTAGATAAAGACCATCGTTACCAAACGAAGCTGCTGCTTCTTGACGAGCATCATCCCAGGCTTTCTTGAAACCACTTTCATCATTTACAAGGCGCATACCTTTTCCACCACCACCGGCAGTAGCTTTAAGCATGATCGGATAGCCTGCTTCTTTAGCTATCTTCATTCCTTGCTCTATAGACTCTAAAAGACCGTCAGAACCAGGGATAGTTGGTACACCAGCTGCTTGCATAGTTGCTTTAGCCGTTGCCTTGTCACCCATGGAGTTAATCATGTCTGCACTTGCTCCAATGAACTTGATCCCGTACTCCTCACACACTTTTGAGAACTCAGCGTTCTCAGCCAGGAAACCATATCCTGGGTGAATAGCATCTGCATTAGTGATTTCTGCTGCAGAAATAATTTGAGGGATCTTTAAATAAGAATCTTTACTTGCTGGAGGTCCAATACAAACTGCTTCATCGGCAAATCTCACGTGAAGGCTGTCTGCATCTGCTGTAGAGTAAACTGCTACAGTTTTGATGCCCATTTCCTTACACGTACGAATTACTCTTAAAGCAATCTCACCTCTGTTTGCTATGAGTATTTTTTTGAACACGATGTATGATTATTTAAGATGGATCAACTAAAAATAGAGGTTGGTCGTACTCAACAGGCTGAGCATTTTCTACCAATACTTTTACGATTTTTCCTGAAACTTCAGATTCGATTTCGTTGAAAAGTTTCATTGCTTCAATAATACATACTGCATCTCCTTTGCTGATAGAATCACCTACGCTAGCAAATGGAGCTGACTCAGGATTGGCTGATCTGTAGAACGTACCAATCATTGGAGATTTAATAGTGATCAAATTCGCATCGTTAGATGCTGCTGGAGCTTCTGCTGCTGGAGCCGGAGCTGCCGCTGGGGTAGGAGCTGGAGCCGGAGCTGCTGCTACAGGTGCTGGAGCACTTACAGTTACTTGCTGAGATGCTCTTTTTACACTGATTTTAAACTCTTCAGTTTCAATATTTACTTCATCAAGTCCAGAACCTGAAATGAAATCTATTAAATCACGAATTTCTTTTGCTTTCATGCTTTAGCTTTTTTGTTGTCTATTATAAGGCAGTGAGCGGCCTTACATATTCAAAATAAAGGTAATTATTTTTATTTTACTCGCTCTACGTAAGATTTGGTCTCCGTATTTACCTTGATGATTTCATCTTGATTGATAAATAAAGGAACCTGAATCGTAGCACCAGTCTCTAATTCAGCTGGTTTTGTAGCGTTAGTAGCAGTATCTCCTTTAAGCCCAGGCTCAGTGTATACCACTTGCATTATTACGTGCTGAGGTAGCTCAACACCCAATATTTTTTCTTCTTCCGCGTGAACAATTACTTCTACTTCCTGTCCATCTTTTAAGAATTCAGGAGCATTGATTAAATGTTCTTGTACAGGAAATTGTTCGAACGTATTGCTATCCATGAAGTGATGGCCCATGTCGTCCTTGTATAGGAATTGGTAAGCTCTTCTTTCTACTCGTGCAGTGTTCACTTTGTGACCAGCTGAGAAGGTGTTGTCGATTACTCTACCTGTAGTAAGACTTTTGAGTTTGGTTCTTACGAAAGCAGGACCTTTTCCTGGTTTCACATGTTGAAACTCCACAATTGTGAAAAGGTCATGGTTGAACTCAATCACAAGACCGTTTCTAAAATCTGCAGTTGTTGCCATGATTTATAAAGAGGTTTATTTAGGATCGTATGCCCACTTCAGCCAGGTTGCACCCCAGGTGAAGCCACCACCAAATGCTGCAAGAATGATATTGTCTCCCTTTTTAAGTTGTGACTCATAGTCCCAAAGACATAAAGGAAGTGTTCCTGCGGTAGTGTTTCCATATCGTTGAATGTTGAGCATGACTTTGCCATCACCTACATCCATGCGACGAGCTGTCGCGTCGATAATTCTTTTATTCGCCTGATGTGGTACTAACCAGGCAATGTCATCTCCGGAGAGATTGTTTCTGTCCATTACTTCGGCAGCTACATCCGCCATGTTTGTAACAGCAAACTTGAATACTGTAGATCCTTCCTGATAAGCATAATGCTCACGAGCGGCTACAGTTTCTGGAGTGGCAGGCTTGCGGCTACCACCAGCTTTCATGTGGAGGTATGGAGCTCCTGATCCGTCAGACTTGAGGATAGAGTCCATAATACCTACTTCTTCTTCAGTAGGCTGCAATAAAACAGCACCACCTCCATCACCAAAGATGATACAGGTGGTTCTGTCTGTATAATCGATAATTGAGGACATCTTGTCCGCACCGATTACAATTACTTTTTTAGCTGCACCAGACTCAATAAATGAAGCTCCGGTAGCAAGACCATATAGGAATCCTGAGCAAGCTGCACTCAAATCGTAACCGAATGAGTTTTTCGCACCAACCATATCCGCAACAATGTTTGCTGTTGCAGGGAATGGCATGTCTGGCGTCACAGTAGCGCAGATGATCATGTCAATTTCTAGTGGATCAGTACCTGTCTTTTCTAGAAGACCTTTTACTGCCTCAGCACCTATTACAGATGTGCCCTGGTTTTCTCCCTTTAGAATTCTTCTCTCTACGATTCCGGTTCTTGATTGAATCCATTCGTCGTTTGTGTCGACCATGGTTTCCAGTTCCTGATTGGTTAATACATAATCGGGAACGTAACCTTGAACTCCTGTGATTGCCGCTCGGATTTTTGCCATAATGTTTGTTTTGTTCGGCTAACTTAAGCCAAAACTTCTTTTTCCATCACAACTTTACCTTTATAGTAAAGTTTTCCTTCGTGCCAGAAGGCTCTGTGTGGAAGGTGAGCTTCACCTGTTGTTTGGCAAATCACGTAATTTTTAGGGTTTGCCTTTACGTGAGTTCTTCTCTTGTCCCTTCTAGTCCTCGAAATTTTTCTCTTAGGATGCGCCATTTTATTCTAATCTATTATTTTCCTTTCAACTTTTTTAATGCTTCCCATCTCGGATCTGGCTCTTGACTACTGTCTTCTTCCTCGTCTTCCTGAGAAGTATAAATCATCTCCGGCTCGTCATCTTCATCCAATTCATCCTCATAACGAGGGTGCAATTTTTTTAAAGGTACTGCCAGAGTAATGAATTCATAAATAAACTCTGCAACGTTGATGCTTGATGTGTCTTGCTTGATCACAATGACATCTTCGCTCAGAGAGTAGTTATCTTCACCAAATTTGATGATGACTTTTTCATCAACCTTTACCGGGTAATCGAAATTGTCTAAACTTCTGTCGCAAATAAGCTCTACAGAAGCGTCAATTTGAAAGTTAAGAGTCATCATCGTTTCCGATTTATCCAGTACTAAGTGGCATTTGCCTTGGCCATGCTCTATGATACTGTACTCAAACTGAGAGAACAGTCGATCTCCTATTTCAAACTCAAACTCGTGTTGTTTGTGGTTTAAACTGAAGATATCTATCTGAAATTCCCTCAATCCTTTCATGCGTTAATTTCTTCTACCCGCCTAAAGAACCGCAAATTTAGGAATAAACCAGATATAAAAAAACATATTTAACTGCTTGATTTACTGAATTTCTTCTCGATGCCTAATAATATCTGCTGCACAGTAGATTGCACTACGTAAAGAAGTCTCGTCAGCTTCGTTTTTCCCAGCAATACTAAATGCCGTTCCATGATCTGGAGATGTGCGTATAAATGATAGTCCAGCGGTGAAGTTTACCCCGTTTGAGAACGCGATGTTCTTAAAAGGAATGAGTCCCTGATCATGATACATCGCTAAAATCCCATCATAACTGCGGTATTGATTGCTGCCAAAGAATCCATCTGAAGGAAAAGGTCCGAAAACCAAATTGCCTTTGTTACGGAATTCATTCAATACAGGATTGATGACTTTTTCTTCTTCCTCTCCTAATAAACCATTTTCTCCGGCATGCGGGTTAAGTCCCATTACCGCAACTCTTGGTTTTTTGATTCCGAAATCTTTTTTCAGAGAATTAATCATCAACTGAAGTTTTTCTGTGAGTAGCTTGTCAGTTACTTTATTAGAAACCTCTTTCAAAGGAATATGGCCAGTTACTACTCCCACTCGAAGTTCTTCTGCTACTAAAAACATTAAACTGTCTGTAGCGCCATCTTCCTGTGTGAGGTATTCCGTGTGTCCAGGGAATTTGAAATCTTCTGATTGTACCAATTCTTAACTCAAAGGTGCGGTAACCATCGCCTGAATTTTTCCAGCTTTT
>CAXEKM010000471.1:0-2568 GCA_963996645.1 uncultured Marinoscillum sp. | reverse complement strand
TCGTTCATTACAATGTGATCATAGCACCGGATTTTTCAAACCGATTGAATAGCAAACTCTATCCGAAACCTGTCAATGACATGGAGATTGTTCAGGATGTATTGGGTAGAATATATCCTGACATTTTAAACGATAAAAGATCAGATAATCAGCAAGATGCATTTAGTGTAACAATGATAAACAAAGGTCTTATCAGTTTGTATGATATCGATATGTCTAGGATGACCATTGATTTTAGCAGGTTCGATAAGCAACTAGATCGTATTCACTTTATCAAGGATAAGTCAGAAGAGAAATTTAGTGTGGCCAAAGCGGAGTTTTTGCAGGAATACAAGCGTGTAGCCCAAGCATCTATAGCAGATACCCATGGAGCGGATTTGTGGTCTTTCTTTAACTCAGGATTGAGTGATCTCAATGTGAAAACTAAGTCTGAATACAAATCTTTCAATGGACGGACTTATGAGCATAAATTTAGAAATATCTTAATCATGCTGACAGACGGTTACATCGAAGCTTCTCTTTACGGTGAGGATGCATGTCTCTCCAAAGGACAATGTTACTATTTGAGCTCTCAATCCATCAAAGATTTTAGAAAGGCATTCAAAAAGTCTGGTATAGGAGATATGAAACAATTCTTCGAGGAGGAGGAGTATGGTATTATTCCAGTAAAAAATCCTGTATTGAAGGATGTAGAAGTATTGGTGATGGAAATGTATGATCGTTCATTGTCGCCAGCTGGAAATGCAACTGTACACCCGACAGATGAAGAGATACTCCAATTGTTTTGGTCGCATTGGTTAGAGAAGTCCGGGGTAAAAAAGTACGAATTGCACAAGACAGTAAATTCTACAAGAGAAGTGAACCAGGTCATTTCCAGCTTTTTAGGAATTGAAAAATCCGCTAGTTGATTGCATAGTCTTCTACACGAAATAGTTAAATCATGAGAACAATAATTTTGAGCTGTTTGCTAGGTATGTTCATATTGGCCTGTGGACCTAGTAAATCTGAGATTGCACAAAGAGAAAAGTTTGTAGCTGATTCAGTAGCAAGAGTTGAATCTATAAAGAGGGAGCAGTTACGTATACATTTGGAGAAGATCGAAGTAGGGAAAGGAATAAAGGAAAACTATCTGAAGGAGATTTTAGCCCTAAATGAAAAAGAAATACTATTGGCAGAGATAAAACTGAAGAAACTAAATGAATTTCAGCTTGGTAGATCTTTGGCGGTAAAGGAGCAGCAATTATCTGATCAACGTTATCAAATTGCGAGTTTGAAGGAGCTGTCAGCCAAAATAGAAAGAGAAATTGCTCAAGTTAAACTTCACCAAAATTTCGACTTCCAGAAATCTCCTAAAGGAACTTTAGAGGCATTCTTTAAAGCAGCTAAAGATGGTGATACAAAAAATATGAGGTATTTATTAGATCCATATGGAGAGTTCTCCAATGATGTAGCGAACATTTGTTTCGTGGAAATTTATCCGAGCGAAGCAATTGCCAGTTGGAGGGAAACTTTTGGGAAAGGTAGAATCATGAGTGAGCCGAAAATGGAAAATAACCTAGCACATATTGAAATAGCCTATGGAGAACAATCCAATAAACTTGAGGAAATGATCATGGTTGAGCGTGCGGGTTTTTGGTATTTTCTGGATTTTTAACTCAGTAATAAGTTGGGCTTAGAATAATTGATGTCAGTAATGTGAGAACGTATTATGATCTGAAAAGCGATTAATCTAAGACATTATTCCTAATATTGAAGTAGACAAATAAAATGTCAGATGCATGGTCAAATATTGAAGTAGAATTGTGTGTCTCGAGTTATTTCGAGATGCTGGAAAAAGAGTTGACATTTCAGAATTATTCAAAGGCTGAATATAGACGCAAACTCTTGCCGCTTTTGACTAATCGCTCTGAAGGATCAATTGAATTCAAGCATCAAAATATCAGTGCTGTATTAGTAAATCAAGGTCAACCCTACATAAAAGGATACCTCCCAAGATTTAACTATCAGAAAGCATTAGAAAATAAAGTCATTGAGTATCTCCAATCAAGCTCAACCATTGAAGCTATCATCTCTTCGTTCGTGAGTAAGGAAATTTCAAGTAGAGAGTTAAATCCATCCATTTTCACCAAAGCTCTTGTTGATGCTCCAAAGTCAGGTTTTATCAATGAACCAACGCCGCACTATGCTCGAAAACCGATCAAAATCAATTACTTAGAGCGCGAGCAACAAAATTCCAAATTAGGTGAATTGGGCGAACAGTTCATTTTCGAGTATGAAAAATGGAAATTGGTTCAATCAGGTAAAGAATCGCTTGCAGATAAAGTGATTTGGGTTTCTAAGGAAGAGGGAGATGGTGCTGGATTTGATATTCTGTCAAGAAACAGTAATGGAACGGACAAATATATAGAAGTTAAAACCACACGATTAGGAAAAGAAACACCGATTTACTTTTCTAAAAACGAACTGCAGTTTTCCCAACAAAACTCCAGAGATTATCACTTATTTCGTCTTTTCGACTTTGGCGAAAAACCTCGTTTCTTTACCAAGAATGGTGTATTAGATGAGATA
>CAXEKM010000470.1:0-2858 GCA_963996645.1 uncultured Marinoscillum sp. | reverse complement strand
GTAATGGATGAGTTGTCCCCACAGAGGAAGAGGGTATTTCAAATGGTGAAGTTGGACGGTGTCAAGATTGATGAAGTAGCCGAAATGATGGGCCTTTCTAAGCGTACAGTGGAGCATCACTTATTTCATGCCACCAAATTTGTAAAGAATCATCTTAGCCTGTCTGTGGTGGTGGCACTGGTATTCTATCAGGTTTTATAAAATTTTTAAATTTTAATTACGTAAATGTTTCTGCATGCGGGTATATCCTTTTGTAAACGCTAAATGACTGCATGCAGCAAAGAGAATTATTTGAGAAAGTAAAGAGAGGAGAGGCTACCCAGGCTGAAAGAGATCAGTTGCTAGAGTGGATTGAATCCTGTGATTCAGAAGTTGATGAATACATTTCGGAATATTTCACTCAAGGATTGGATCAGAACATCATTTGGGATGATGAGCCTGTGTTGGAGAAGCTGCGAGAACGAATAGCAGAGGAGGATCCTTCGAAAGTAATCAGTATTAATAGAAAGCATTGGACGGACGAGGTACAGGAATATGAAGCCAGGTCTAGACGTAGGCATAACTACGGGACTTATTGGCGAGTGGCCTCTTTAGTCCTAATCCTTGCATCAATCATAACCTATTTTTCACTTCCTAAATCCGAGCCGGTTCCGGAGGTAAGAATTGTTTACAATACTAAAACCACTGAAAATGGGCAGAAAATGTCCTTCTACTTGCCAGATGGAAGTAAAGTGGTGTTAAATGCCAATTCAAGCCTAGTATTCCCCAACAACTTTAGTGCAGAAAGAAGAGATGTGACTCTTAGTGGAGAAGCATACTTCGAAGTAGTAGAAGATGTCAATAGACCATTTGTGGTAGAGAGTGGCGGTTATTCGACTCGAGTGTTGGGTACCAGTTTCGTAGTGAAAAGAAATTATGTCCTCAATGACTTGGAAGTGGCGCTTCGTACTGGAAAAGTTCAGGTCACTGGAAATGGGGCCTCAGAAGTACTCGTGCCAGGAGAAAAAGTCAATATCGATCTGGAAAGCTCAGTCATTGCCAAATCTACATTCGATGATATGGAATACTTCGGATGGACTAAGGGTATTTTGTATTTCCAGGAAGTAAGTTTTGATGAGGTGGTAGAAAGATTAGAGCGCTGGTATGGTGTCTATATCACCGTAGAAAATATGCCATCTACCAATAAGAAATACTCCGGGCACTTTGAGAATGAAAACCTGGAAAACGTATTAGAGGGATTAAGCTTTATAAACAAATTCGACTACTCAATAAATAACAAAAAAGTGATGATACAATTTGAATAACCGAAAACTGACAAACTAAACTTAACTAATCTGAAGGTCCTGCACAAGATTGGAAGCCTTAACAGGATCCTCCAGATGCATTAATTAAAAACTTAATTAACCGTACAAATATGGACAAAAAACTACTAAGACGGATAGTAATGTTGTCGAAACTAACCTTTTATGGTCTTGTGATTCATGCCTTCCTTACAGGGACACTCTTTGCAACCGGAGTGTCTAATGCTCAGGGAGTTGCCAGCGTTAGAGAGGCAGTGATATCATTAAAATTGAAAGACAGTGCAATCGATGAGGTGTTCGATCAGATCGAGCGCAAAACTGATTACCATTTCTCCTTCAACAAGGAGGATATCAATTCTGGTGTTCAGTTGAGCAAAGAGTTTAAAAACTCTACTGTAGCAGCTATACTTTTAGAGCTATCTGCTGAAGCTAATCTTAAATTCAAACAAGTGAATGATGTTATTCACGTAGGTAAGAAAGAGCAAGCAGCACAACCAGAAGTTGAAGTATATGTGAATGAAGTAACCGTATCTGGAAAGGTAAGCTCCGCTAAAGAGGGTGGACTTCCAGGCGTTTCTATTGTGGTGAAAGGTACATCCATTGGTACCATTACTGACATAGATGGAAACTACAAACTTACAGTTCCTTCTGAGCAATCTGTCTTGGTGGTGAGTTCGGTTGGTTATGCCACACAGGAAGTGATGGTAGACGGAAGAACTGCAATCAATGTAGAATTGAAAGAAGATGTTACTGCGCTAGAAGAAGTAGTGGTAGTAGGTTATGGTACACAAAAGAAAAAGGAAGTGACCTCTGCTGTAGCCTCTGTTAAAGAAGAAGAGTTTAACTCTGGTGGTGTCCGTTCTCCTTTGGATTTGATCCAGGGAAAAGTAGCAGGACTTAACATTACACGAACATCTGGTAATAACCCCAATACCAGTGCTAGTATTCAGCTAAGAGGAGTAAATTCACTTAGAGGTGGAATAGAGCCACTTATCGTAATTGATGGTATCCCAGGTGCAAACCTAGATCTGCTTCAGCAAGATGATATTGAGTCAATCGATGTGTTGAAAGACGGATCTGCAGCAGCAATCTACGGAACAAGAGGTAATGCAGGTGTGATCCTTATAACCACTAAAAAAGGTAAAGCTGGAGATCCGAAGTATTCGTACTCAACTTACCTACAAAGAGAGGTTGTAGATCGCAAGCCAGATTTCTTAACTGCCAGTGAATTCAGAGGCTTGATTGCTGCTGGAGAGATTGATGCTGCGCAAGATTTTGGTAGTTCTACTGATTTGTATGATGAATTGATTGATAAAAAGAATCTAAGTCAATATCATAATTTCTCAGCTTCAGGAGGGTCATATAAATCCAACTATAGAGCGTCTATTTATTTCAATGAAGCAAATGGTATCGCTAAGGAGAACGGTAGAAAACAGGTTGGAGGTAGAATGAACGTGAATCAAACAGGATTCAACGAGCGATTAGATCTTCAAATGAACCTTGCTGTAAATGTGAACAATATGAACCTTCTTGGTGGAGGTGGTGGAGACTTTGAGC
>CAXEKM010000469.1:0-7970 GCA_963996645.1 uncultured Marinoscillum sp. | reverse complement strand
GAAGTGGTATTGTCATCAAACTCTAACTCAAACCCATGAAGATGACTCATACCTTCTACATACCTTTTGACCATTTCTAAAAAAGTAAAATCTGATGTTTTAAGAGGAGACAAATTAGTTGATATAGATCTCACTTCGTTGTACGTCTGGTCAATGTTGCTCTTGATCTGATTGATCGCCTGATCATCAGAATAGTTCTCTGATATGCGAGATAATCCAAGTTTAATTCCGGCCAGGTTCCCTGCAATACTGTCATGTAATTCTTTGGCAATTCTTAGTCGCTCTTTTTCCTGACCTTCTATACGCGCTTTGATCTGCTTTAATTCATTCTCTTGCTTTAATGCCCTCGTTTTACGTTCATTAATCTCTTTTATTTTCTCAGCGACCAATCTGGTAGCTTTTATTTTTTGGCGATAAATAATCAATAAAACAACCAGAGCAATCAATACAATACAACCAATAATCACAATAACCTTTTGAGTCAATTGTTCCTTTTCTAATCTTGCTATTTGCTGCTCTTTTTCTACTGCCTGATATTTTACAAGCAAATCCTCAAATCGCTTATCAGCTTTTACCAGATCTAAACTATCTCGCATTTCTATGTGATGAAAAAGATAAGCATAAGCTAATTGAAAATTACCCATTCGCTGTGCAACCAGCGCCAGGTTCGCTAATATAAGATGAGTCCTATCAAATTTTATATCTCTCGCAATAGCCAGACACTTTTCATAATACATCTGTGCTGAATCGTATTTTTGAAGCATTACATTGATCATTCCCAGCTGGTTATATTTCACCACTAACTCTTCTTTTAGACCTTCCGACTCAAGTTTCTCAATTAATATCTTACAGTATTTTGCAGCACTATCCAGTTGATTGGACTTTAGGTAAACCATCACCATTTTTGACTGCACTATCATTTCACAGTCATTTCCAGGTTTCATTTCACAAGCTCTATCAGCACTAATCATACTTTCGCGAGCTAAATCATACTCACCCATATAAGTATAACATAATGCCATGTTCGAGTATATCGTAGGAAGATGCTCTTGATCAATATCTTTTTCCAAAGCCTTTTCATAAAACTCAATGGCCTTGGGATATTGCTGAATGGCACTGTAGATATTCGCCAAACTATTATAAGAAAGTGAGAGATCGGAATGTATGCCCAAACGTTTGGCTATATCGAGTGATTTTACCACGAAAACCGTTGCGCTATCAAACAGTCCATCTTGATTGTAATTGTTTCCAATCAAGCGATAGGTTTTGGAGATATAGGCTGAATCCCTAACTAAAGAAAAGTACTCTAGTGCTTTAAAAAAATGCAATCTGGAACTATCATTTTCCGCTATTTCATCTAGCAACTGGGCTAACTTATATTCGGCTAAACCAGCATTTCTGAGGTCCTTTTTTCTAATACTCAGGTTGATTGCTGTTTGGTAGTTACGTTTAGCTTGGTCGAATCCAACTTCATCTTTGTCTACAGCAAGCAAACTATCAATCCGTTGAGATTGGGCAACTGTGATGATAAATTGACAAAAAAGAAAAGCTAGTAAAACGACTCGCATAATCTCGTAATGTTAGCTAACTCACCGATGTGATGAAAATTTGACCCTGAAAATACTTAATATTAAGTAGTCTCTATTGAGACTTTAATTCAGTGGAAATGTCACTATACTTTTAAATCTACTATTTACAATGCATAACGTAACGATAGAATACTGTAAGCTTTGTCGCTGGATGATGCGAGCAACCTGGATGGCTCAAGAGCTTCTAATTACTTTTTCTGACGAGCTGGAAGAAGTGACTCTCAAACAAAATACTGGTGGCATTTACAACATCTATGCAGATGGAGAATTGATCTTTTCCAGAAAAGAGGAAGGGCGCTTTCCTGAAATCACTGAGCTCAAGCAACTGGTTCGTGACAAAATTGCACCACAAAAAAGTTTAGGTCATTCAGATAAGAAATAACTTTGGGCTGTGAGTATGCCCAGCAATACAGACATAATTAAATCACTAGCATCAGAGCTGGGGTTTTCATTTTGCGGCATTTCTAAAGCAGAGTTTCTAGAACAAGAGGCTCCCAAACTGGAAGACTGGCTCAAAAAAGGCTATCACGGTCAGATGGGTTATCTCGTAAACCACTTTGACAAAAGGCTGGATCCATCCAAACTTGTACCTGGAGCAAAATCAGTAGTCTCTCTCATTTATAATTACTACCCACAACAGACTCATCAACCCGAATCTGGACCTAAAATTGCCAAGTATGCTTACGGTCAAGATTATCATCATGTCATAAAGGACAAATTGAAAGAGTTTACACATCTCTTAGCCGAAAAAGTCGGCCAAATAGAAGGACGAGCATTTGTGGATAGTGCTCCTGTCATGGAACGTCAATGGGCTGCCAAAAGTGGCTTGGGTTGGATTGGTAAAAACAGCCTACTCCTTAACCGAAAAATGGGCAGCTTCTTTTTCCTTGCGGAATTAATCATTGACCTTGAACTGGAACCAGATGGCCCTATTAAAGATTATTGCGGCACCTGTACAGCCTGCCAGGATGCATGCCCCACTGATGCTATTCCTCAGCCTTATGTCATTGATGGAAGCAAATGCATTTCTTATCTAACCATAGAGCTGAAAGACGAAATACCACAGGAATTCAAAGGTAAGATGGAAGACTGGGCATTTGGATGTGACATCTGCCAGGATGTGTGCCCCTGGAATCGGTTTTCAAAACCGCACAACGAACCTAAATTTCAACCACAAGGCTGGGAAGGATTTAACTCCAAAGATTGGGAAGAAATGACTGAAGAAGTATTTCAAAAGGTATTTAAAAAATCTGCCGTTAAGCGAACAAAATTTGGGGGATTGAAAAGGAACCTGGATTTCATTAAAAAGAGCAGCTGAAATCTTACCTTCGTTCTGTGAACATCCTCTACTTAATCGATATCATCGGAACTATGGTTTTCGCCATCAGTGGTGCGCTGGCAGGTCGAGACAAGAAGCTTGATATGTTCGGCATAGCTGCTGTAGGGTTCATCACGGCAATTGGCGGTGGTACAGTCAGAGACTTACTTCTAGGAAGTACTCCTGTTGGCTGGATGAAGGACACCATATACCTCATCATGATTGGTTCAGGATTGATTATCTCCTTTTTCTTCGGCAAAACAGTGATGAAACTTCGAAGAACCTTTTTCATTTTCGACACAGTAGGAATTGCCGTTTTCACTGTGCTTGGCCTACAGAAAGCTTTGACCTTCGGAGTGCATCCAGTTATCGCCATCATGATGGGAATGGTTTCTGCCGTATTCGGTGGAGTGATAAGGGATATTGTTTGCAATGACATCCCTTTGATTTTTAGACAGGAAATTTATGCGCTTACCTGTATCGCAGGAGGGATTATATATGCCATCATGGAGCATTTTGGAGTTGAACAAATCTTCAATGTATTGATTACAGTTTCGTTCATTGTTAGTTTCCGAGTGCTGGCAGTAAAATACCATTGGAAACTACCCGATTTATCACAGAGCTAATATAGATTTACTGTCCCAAGAATAAACAGACCCCGTTTTTTGTTGCTAATTGATTGGATATGGGCCTGAAGAATCATGCTATTTTATTAATTCACTGTAATGACCGTAAAGGTCTGATAAGTACGATCACGCATTTCTTGTTTGAACACAATGGGAATATCATTGATCTGGATGAACATGTTGACAAAACGGATGGCATCTTTTTCATGCGTGTAGAGTGGGAACTTGATGCTTTTGACATTCCTAAAGAAGAAATCCGAGATTCATTCGCCAATCAAATAGCTAATGAATTCGAAATGCAATGGCAATTGCATTTTACAGATCGTAAGCCAAGAATGGCCGTGTTCGTTTCCAAAGCCTCACATTGTTTGTACGACATTTTATCCAGACATTACTCTGGTGAGTGGCAAGTGGAGATTCCAGCCATTATCTCCAACCATAAAATGCATGAAGAACTAGCTCAACGCTATGGGATTCCATTCTATTTCTTCGAAATGAATAAGGATAACAAAGCGGAAATAGAACGTGCACAAATGACTCTACTAACAGAGTTGAATATTGATTTTATGATTCTGGCGAGGTATATGCAAATCCTAAGCGATGATTTCATCAAGAGCTATCCCAATAAAATCATCAATATTCACCATAGCTTCTTACCTGCATTTGCTGGAGCTAAACCATATCACAGAGCTTATGAGCGTGGAGTGAAAATCATCGGTGCTACCAGTCATTACGTAACTGCAGATCTGGATGCTGGTCCTATCTTAGAAC
The DNA here is from genome assembly GCA_963996645.1 of uncultured Marinoscillum sp. GTDB lineage: Bacteria > Bacteroidota > Bacteroidia > Cytophagales > Cyclobacteriaceae > Marinoscillum. Next base: position 3,666 of record CAXEKM010000469.1, on the reverse strand, counting down.
AAGACGTGGCTAAAATCACGCATAAAGACACGGTAGAAGACTTGATCCGTAAAGGGAAAGACCTGGAAAAGATCGTACTGTCCAGGGCTATTTGGACACATTTGGAACGCAAAGCCCTGGTTCACAATAACAAGACAGTGATATTTGATTAATTAGAAACTTCTAATTATTTTTATACGTATTAATTTATAAAATAAGTACGCGCAATGGACTCTAAACTAACACTTAAATTAGAAAGCAGTATTATCGCGGAAGCTAAAAAATATGCCAAGAAGCACCACACTAGTATTTCTAAAATGGTTGAGAATTATTTATTATCTGTGACCCAAAATCCAACTAAACAAGAAATAACACCTCTAGTAAAAAGTTTATCTGGTGTAATCGAAGCGCCTAAGGAAAATGACAAATTAGGATATACTACGTTTTTGGATAAGAAATACCAATGACCAGACTCTTAATTGACACTAACATCATCATTGACCTGCTAGCGCAAAGAGAACCATTTTATGATGCCGCAAGCAAACTCTTTTCTAAAGCCGACCATGGAGAAATTACCCTATTAGTGTCGTCTTTATCTTTTGCTAACACGTACTACATTTTAGCTCAGCAACTACCTGATATAAAGACACATCAAATATTGAGAAATCTTAAGACGATAACCTCTGTGCTTGATTTAAACAGCAAAATTATTGACCTGTCACTTAATTCTAAATTCAAAGATTTTGAAGATGCATTACAGTACTTTTCAGGTTTAGAAAACAAGGCAGATATTATCATTACCAGAAATCAAAAAGATTTTAAGCAATCTTCAATTCCGGTAATGAATGCTTTCGAGTTTCTTGCCAAATAACCTTAAACTGACTCACAGTATTCAATTACACCTTCTTTAATTCGGTTGAAGGTTTTTGCTATTAGTTCTTCATCTTCCTCTAGAAGTGTCAATCTGAAGCCAAGAAGATCAGAAGCAAAAGAAGATATCGGAACGATACACACTTGCTTTGCTGCTAGTAAATAGTAAACAAAGCGCTTATCCTGAGTCATGGAAGGACTATCTAACCAATTGTCCAAAAGTGACTGCACTTTTGGATCATCAATCTTTAATTTTTGTCCTTCTTTCAGCACATCCTTCTCAAAAATCATGGTATTGTAAAACGCTCCATTGGTTTGATTGAATTTCACGTAAGGAACATCCTTAAAAACTTCATTCAAGTAAGCACTTCTACGCCCAATTTTTTCCTTAGTCTCTGCGATAAACTGCGGATATCGATCATCCTGCATGATCCTTGGAATAGATAACTGAGGAAGTTTCGTGGAGCTCACCTCAATCATTTTAGCATTATCAATGGTATCACACAATCTGGAAAACTCAGGATCACTGGTACGATTGTAATATTCAGCCCATCCACATCGAGCTCCGGGCCACGGAAATTCTTTGGAAATACCTTTCAGTGATATTGCTGGCACATCACCAACCACTTCTGCTAGCGTACATGTTTCGGCACCATTATAGATGATATTCATGTAAATCTCATCACAGATCAGGAACAGGTTAAACTCCTTCGCAATATCCACCATTCGCTGTAGGATATGCTTTGGATACACCATTCCTGTCGGGTTATCCGGATTGATGATGAGGATCCCGACAATACTTGGGTTGTACTTTACCTTATTGTATAGATCATCCATATCCGGATACCAGGAATTATCTGGATCTAACTTGTAGGTCATCGGATGATGGTTTGCATGGGCTGCCTCCGCCGAAGAGTGAGTTGAGTATGCTGGAGATGGACCAATTACACGAGAAGTTGGCAACAGGTATTGATAGATCTTTTGAATCGCATCACCTAAACCGTTGAAAAATGTAATGTCCTGCGCTCCTATTTGAACACCTCCACGATTATTATTTAGATCTGCTAGAAACTGACGAGTGGACAGCACACCTTTGGAATGACTGTAACCATAGGTATTGTCTTCATACAACAGACCGGCTATGATATCTTTCATCCATTCTGGCAACTTATGATTTTTTTGAATTGGGTCCCCAATATTTTCCCAAAGGATCTCATAACCAAGTTGCTCTAGTTGCTCCGCTTTCTTTACTATACCACGAATCTCATAAGACAATTCGCTAGCTCCGTCTCTTAATAACTTCTGTCTCATACCCTAAAAATGAAGGTACGAAGGTAGGAGAAAGCATATGCATTTTAAAGATTGACGAAAGAATATTCTTTAATTGAATGAATTATTATATATAAGTTCCTTCACGAGTTCGAATTCACAGTTTGTAAGACATAAAAAAGGCGTCTTTATGACGCCTTTTTCTTATTATATGCTTCAGTTAAAAGCTAAATCCTATTCTTCCGTAATAATATGCTCCTGAGAATCCCATCTGCACAGAATCCCAGTATCCTCCAGAGTCAGTCCAGTCATCCTGCACTGTTGGATAAACATTCAATATATTGTTTCCACCAACTCCCAGAGTAAGTCCTGAAGTGATTTTGTATGCGAAACTAAAATCAGTCACTACACGTGCTTCATAAATATCTTTTGCCGCTTCCAGCTTTTGATCATATCCTCCATAATCCTCATCAGCCTCGTAAATCTGCCAATCTAAGATGGTCACTTCGCTGAATCTTGTGAACGCTAATGAAACATCAAACTTATCGGCAAAGTATCCGATGTTCAATCCAAACTTAGATGGAGGAGCAGAGGCTTTTAGGAAATACTGTTCACGTGGACCATAGAATGTGCTAGCATCTAGAGAACCATTTTTAATGTCCTTGATTTCAATATCATTGATATTTCCAGTCAGACCTACGTTCAATTTACCCGATCCAAGATCAGCTTTGTACATCAATACCAAATCTACACCGGTAGTTTTGGTATCAATACCATTCGCGAAAAACTGAGCAGAAACCACATTAATACCTAATGCAGAAGCATCAAAGTAGTCAGTCAAAACGATTCGATCATCTACAGTGATGTAATACCCATCAACCGTAGCAGTAAATCCTCCACTTGAGAATGTAAAACCGAGACTGGCGTTAGTTGCCGTTTCTTGCTTCAACTGATCAATACCAAATGCTCTGGTAACAGGGCTGTTGTTCGGAGCTAACAGTACCTCCTCAGCATTTCCTCCTACGAAGTTTGTAAATCTTAAATTGTAATAAATCTGAGCCAATGATGGTGCTCTGAATCCAGAAGAAACAGACCCACGAAGTGCCAGACCTTTAGTTATTTCAAATCTTGATGCCAGCTTATAATTGAAAGTCTGACCAAAGTCAGAGTAATTCTCATATCTCAATGCTGCTCCTACTAAAAACTTAGAGGTGAAGTTAAATTCTGCATCAGCATACAATGCTAAATTGGATCTGCTTCGTTCCACTTCATTGAGTGGACTATATCCTGGGAATCCTTGAGAACCACCAGGTCTTGGAGAGCCTCCATATTCTGGAGCTTGTTGCTCAGGTCCAGAAATTACAATGCCCAAAGTATCATAGGTAGCATATGAACCCTCCTCACCACTAAATATGGAGAACTTCTCAGTTCTGAATTCAGTACCGAATGCAAGGTTCGTTCCAGCCAGGAAATTGTAGTACTTACTGATGTTTGCAGAAGTTACATTCATAGCCAGACTATGACCTCCTGCATCAAAATCGGTTGGAG
>CAXEKM010000468.1:0-4425 GCA_963996645.1 uncultured Marinoscillum sp. | reverse complement strand
AGACAATACCAAGAGCAGAAAAATTACCCAATTGACGATTATATCTTATTGCTTGAGCTCTAAACTCAATGACTTTTTCATGATTGCCCAATTGATCATGAATAATCGCTCCATTCAAATATATTTTAGCAGCCAATCTCTTATGGTCATGTATCTCCGGAACTTGAAGTAAATCATAATAAATTGCTAAGGCAGAATCTGGCCTATTCATTCTTCCATACCAGGTTGCTAAATATATCCGCGCAGTAAAATTCTTATACCTATCAAGAGCTAGGGACTTATCATAATAGGCTCTGGCCTTTTCCAAATCATTTGACCGCTGAAACAAAAAACCTATCGATGTATATACCTCAGCGGCTCTTTTAGGCATGCCTAGACTATCATAAATTCGTAATGCCTGAGTATAATAATCCTGAGCTATACTCATTTTTCCCTGAGCAAGATTTACATCACCTAAACCACTCATATTATGAGCCACAAATTCTGACTGATTACCAATTTCAGCACTGTTAAGCCCTAATTGATAATAGTAAAATGAAGAATCGTAATTGGCTTGGACCCAAAATGCTTTACCGATTACAGCATTAAGCTCAGATGACCAGAGAGAATTGTTTTTTGACCTTAAGAACCCTTTAGCATAATAAATCGCAGAGTCAGGATCATTATCCAAATAATGTAAAGTCTTTTCCAAATATTCAGGTTGGGCTTGACAAAAGCCAAAAACTGCCCGAATATAAAACACCATAAAAGTGATGTATCGCAATAAATAACGCATAGGGCCACGTTGTAATTAACCTGTAAAATATATCACCAAACTAAGAATAAATATTCTGAGAAGGAAAAAATCAGAGATTCTAAGATTTGAAACAAATCAAATAACCGTCTATTGAGTCATATTGCCTTACAATAAACGTACAATCATCGTTTATTCCTCAATTGCTATCTTAGTCTCAACATTTCTCAATTCAATCTTATGAATCGCAAATATTTTGGATGGATAGTCATCACTGCTTTATGTTTTAATTACTCTCTGTTAGTAGCTCAACCAACGAACACTGAATGGAAGGATGAAACTGTATTTCGAGTTAATAAGGAGAAACCTCATGCCTGGTTTATTCCTTATCAATCGATAGAAACAGCAAGATCAGGAGAACCATCTAAATCAGATCAGATATTATCTCTCAATGGAGATTGGAAATTCAAATATTATGAGACTCCAAATGATGTAGAAAGCGGTTTTGAAAGCACTGGTTTAAATGATAAAAAGTGGAAAACCATTCCTGTGCCCTCCAACTGGCAAATGCAAGGATATGGTTACCCAATCTATGCCAATGTTGAGTACCCTTTTGCCAACTGGGGTCTTGATGGGTCAAAGGCTCGTATTCCTGAAACATACAACCCAACAGGACTATACCGAAAAACTTTTGAGCTACCGAAAAACTGGAGTGACCGAGAAGTGATCATTCATTTTGGTGCGGTAAAGTCTGCGTTCTATCTCTACGTAAATGGTCAATATGTGGGTTACAGCCAGGATAGTAAGACTCCTGCAGAGTTTAACCTAACCAAGTATTTGAAAGCCGGTAAAAACCTCATTGCACTAAAAGTACTCCAGTGGAGTGATGGATCCTACTTAGAAGATCAGGACTTTTGGAGACTGTCAGGTATAGAAAGAGACGTATTTCTAGTTGGCACTCCCAAAACTAGAATCACTGATTTTGCCATCAAATCAGACCTGGATAAAGAGTTTACTGATGGTCTGTTTGAATTGAAAATAGACTTGCTTAATGCAACAAACAGCACATCAGGTACAGTGAGACTATTGGATGGAGATGAAGTTGTGTTCGAAAAATCGACCACTGCCTCTAACAATCAAATTAACTTCTCGAGCACTATAACCGATGTAGCTAAATGGTCAGCGGAATTCCCGAACCTGTACCAGCTAGAGGTGGAAATCAAAGAAGGAAATAATGTTTTACAAGCATTTATTCAGCAAGTAGGTTTCCGAAAAGTGGAAATCAAAGAGGGCATGCTTCAGGTAAATGGTACGCCAATTACCATCAGAGGAACCAACCTTCATGAACACCATGGCACCACAGGCCATGTGATTGATTTAGCTACCAGAATTAAGGATTTGGAAATCATGAAGCAAAACAATGTCAACGCGATACGAACAAGCCACTATCCCCAAGATCCTGTTTTCTATGAACTGTGTAATAAATACGGCTTTTATGTGGTGGATGAAACCAACATGGAAACACATGGTATCGGGTACAATCTTGACAAGACCTTGGGGAACAAACCCAACTGGCAAGCGGCTCATCTAGATCGATCCATCAATATGGTAGAGCGTGATAAAAACCAGCCATCTGTTATCATCTGGTCGTTAGGTAATGAAGCTGGAAATGGTACGAACTTCTATGCTACTTACAATTGGATAAAGAAAAATGATCCGAGCAGACCTGTGCAATACGAGCGTGCAGGACTAGAGTGGAATACAGATATTTACTGCCCAATGTATGCTGGAATGGACTGGATGGAGCGCTATGCTCAACAATACAAAGACCGACCTCTCATCCAATGTGAATATGCACACGCCATGGGAAATAGTCTGGGCAATTTCCAGGATTACTGGGATTTGATTTACTCCTATGACAACCTACAAGGTGGTTTTATCTGGGACTGGGTAGATCAGGGAATTCTCACCAAAGATGAGAACGGAGAAGAATACTGGGCGTACGGTGGAGATTTTGGACCAGACACGGTAGTTAGCGACAACAACTTCTGCATGAATGGTGTAGTCAATGCTGACAGAACTCCTCACCCGGGCTTGTATGAGCTCAAAAAAGTATATCAGCCGGTTTATCTAAAAGCAGCAGATCTAAACTCAGGAACTATTCAACTAATCAATCATTATTCATTTGATGATTTATCCAATCTGGAAATTCATTGGGAAATACTAGAGAATGGAAAAGTGATCAAAACAGGTAAAAACAATGGAGTTGTAGTTGCTCCTGGAGAAGAAGGCTTGGTTTCACTTGATTATCCGTCTCTTGATTTCAAAGCGAATGGTGAGTATTTCCTCAATGTCTATCTGAAATCTAAAGAAGAAAAAGACTTGACTCCAAAAGGCCACACAGTAGCCTATGAGCAGTTCTTTATTGGAAAATCCACTGTATCTAAACCTCTGGCATTATCTACCGATAAGCTTACAATCAATGAAACTGATCAGCAAATCAAGGCTTCAGGAAATGACTTTAGCATTGCTATTAACAAAGGAACTGGCTGGATAGAGTCCATCGTTCAAAACGGTGAAGAAGTGCTTTACAGTCCAGTAACGCCAAACTTTTGGAGAGCTCCAATTGACAATGACTATGGAAATCGAATGCAAAAAAGAGCTGCGATCTGGAAAGATTTAGCTGCTGGGTTCGAGGTTAAAACAGTTCAGGTATCAGACTTAGGAAGTTCTACATCAGAAGTAAAAGTGAGATTTAACATCAAACCGATCAAGTCGCAAGCGGAAGTAACCTACACTATTTCGGCTGATGGAAATATCACAGTGTCCAGTCAATTTGAGCTCGTAGGTAAAGACCTTCCCGAAATCCCCAGAATTGGCTACAACTTCCAAATCAAAAATGATTTTGACGAGGTGAGCTATTATGGTAGAGGCCCTCACGAAAACTACATTGACAGAAACACCTCTGCATTGGTTGGTTTGTATGCGTCTTCAGTGGCAGATCAATTCTTTGCTTATTCACGACCACAAGAGAATGGATACAAGACTGATGTAAGATGGTTTCAAGTGAAAAGTAGTGCTAAAGCCATCAATTTTACTGCTGATGAGCCATTTGGAGCAAGTGCATTGCCATACAGCCAGGCAGATTTGGATGATAACGAAGACAAAGAACAAAGGCACCCGACAGACCTTACTGTTCAACCATTCACAGAAGTGCATATTGACAAAAAGCAAATGGGAATTGGTGGAGATGACAGCTGGGGAGCATGGCCTCATGACGAGTACTTGATTTATCCTGGAGTTTATCAATTCGACTTTACCATAGAGCTTAAATAAACAAAAAACCGACTCTCTCGAGTCGGTTTAATTCCCGAATACGATTCATCATCGATTCAGGACGCCCTATGCTTTTCACCTCATGGGTGACCAGCATGACATATCACGCTGGGATTCTGTCTACTTAATATGTACTAATGTCTGGTTGGAGCTACTAGCACAATAACATCTCTTAATTTGATTTCTTATGATCTCTCAATTTTTTAATACCATAAGCACCGCCTGCCGCCAATAGGATACTCAACCCACCATCAATCGGCGTAGCTGGAGGAGCAGAGGGTTGTGCCAAAGCAGGCAATGCACATAATAAAATTGGTAGCAATAGGGCTGTTTTATATAAAATATTCATGACAATT
>CAXEKM010000467.1:0-3059 GCA_963996645.1 uncultured Marinoscillum sp. | reverse complement strand
TTACTTACCTGCGTCTGCTCGTTGATATTTTGAAAGTTCCGATGAAGGAGCGAGTACCGTTTGATTTTTCCAAATGTCCGGCGAATTGCTTATTTCCTTTCTAACCGTAAACTTTTCTGGCTGCTCTACTGCATTGTAATCTTCTGAAGTGAGAGCAGTGCGATCCATTACCAATAACTCTACTTGTGAACTGATATTGAAGTTCATTTCCAGATCCATATTCAAGCGATTCAATGTTTTATCCCACATGAAGCGCTTTTCCTTTCTTTTGAAGGTAAGTGAACGCTCAATAGAGGCAGATTCCTGTTCATGAGCATTGATGTATTTCAGCAAATAACCTTCTTTAGTGTGTTCATAGATTACTCGAGCGCCGATATTCTCAATTGAATGACCTATACCAAGCAACTGGAAGTTTTCATCACTCTTTCCTGAAGCAAAATGATAGTCTACTTGCAGTACTCCGTATGTGGATGTTGAACAGTAAATGGTGCCTTCAAATAAACCTCCCGATTTTGGTTTAAAGTCGATTTGGTAAACCAACTCATCGTTAATGATGGTGACTTCACCCTTGGTGTATCGGTATTTGCCTGGTTTGGTGATGAATTCCCAATAGTCACTATTAACATGCGCAAAACGTTTTTGATAGGCTTTGATAGATGATTTCCAGAAGTCAGAATTGTTCTGAAACTGAATGGAATCTGGTCGATCTTCATTGGTAGTATCTATATCAGCTTTAAAGGAGAGGATTCCAGTCTGAAATTTGAAATACTGGTCCTCATTTTTGACACTTTCTTTAATGTTTTCGCCAAAATCCTTGAATTGCTCCTCCATTTCTGAAGCCAGGTCCATCATGGATTGTTCTTCCAGTGAAATGGCATCTATAGGCACTAGTTTTGTCTCTTTATCGTGATGATAGAATTCTACCAGCGCATCCTTGTATTCCACAAATTGATTAGGAAGTTTATCAATTAACTCCTGGATAACTTCTGGGTCTAGGCCTTCAAAATCGGATTCATTAATCGTAATACGATCTTTTCCTGGCATTTTGGCGCGTTCGAACTCGTGCAAGAATATCCGCTGTTTTTCATTGACCGAAGGATGATTTGCTTCGAAGTTTTCTTCAATCTTCTCAATAATGTCTTTAGCAGATAGATCTTTGGAGTAGATAGAAATCTCGTTGAGTGAAATAGAGACTTGTTGTAGGTAAATCTCACTTTTCGTTTCTGATGCGGGTTTCTTATATATTTCGTAACCTATATGGTTAATAACCAAAATGTCACCAGAACTTAGACTTTCTGATCCAAGGATGAATTTACCTTCAGCATTTGCAACAGTGCCGGTACTTTTGCCCTCAATACCTACAGTACAGAAGGGCAGGGGTTCTTTGGTCTCAGCATCATAGATTGTTGCTGTTATCGATTGTGAGAAAGCTTGAGTAATAGCTGTTAATCCCACAAGTAAAAATGCGAGTTTGAGTTTTTGGTTCATAGTTAGGAGATGATTGCAACCCACAAAAGGTTGCATGAGTATTTTGTTAATCTTCCTATGAACGTCGACTTATTTCACTTGTTGTGCAATTAAGGTTTATTAACAACTTAATACTCCATCATGTATTCTACCAGGTTCACATCTCTACTAATGTTGAGTTTCTTTCGAAGACGATAGCGACTGATTTCAACACCTCTTACAGATATGTTGAGCAAATTGGCTATTTCTTTAGATGTCATATTCATTCTTAAATACGCACAGAGCTTAATTTCCTGTGGAGTAAGTGTTGGGTGATCTTTCTTGACATTCGATAAGAAGTCTCCATGTACCTGGTCAAAGTGTTTGGTGAACTGTTCCCAACCTTCATCTTCAGATAAGTTGCGATCTATATCACGAATAATCTTCTTATAACTGTCTTTGGTGCCGTTTTTAGCCGAATCTTTAATAGCATCACGTATCCCTAGCATAAACTCATTCTTATTAATCAAGTGCATGGTGGTCGTGGCCAATTCACGGTTTTTGTGATCAATTTCGGCTCTTAGCTTGTCGTTTTTCAATCGACTGATCTGTTCTTCTGATTTTTTAGATACCTCTACAATTTCATTGTCTTTTATCATCAACTCACGTTTCTGATTGAGTGTGAGTACCTTTTTCTCTTTCTTATGCTTGATATCTAAAAAGAGCATGGACAATCCAAATACGGTCACCAGCGTAATCGCGTAAAGGATGTAAGCCAGTCTTGATCGATACCATGGTGGATATACTCGAAAGGTGAAGCTAGTTTCTTCACTAATATCTCCAAAGACGTTTTTAGCACGAACTCTAAAGGTGTAATCTCCCTGAGATAGGTTAGTGTACTCTTTTTCACTGCTTGAGGTCCATTCAGACCAATCTGTCTCGAAGTTTTCCAGTAAGTATTGAAACTGAAGTTCATCCTGACCATCAAAGAATGGAGCTGCATAATTGAATCTTAAAGAGGAAAAATAGGCTGGAAGTGATGGCATATTCTCGTCTGTGATTTTTTCTATCCCAGAACCTCCATATAAGACTTCATCTTGGTCAGTTCTAGCGGCTACATTTCTAATGAAAGTTTTAAACGGTTGATTTCTAGCTTTTTTAATGCTTGGATTGTAATGAATGAATCCTTCTTTCGCACCAAAAAAGACATTTTCATTGTCGATGATACTTACATTTTCTAAATCATCCGATAGATATTTGCCAATTCGTGAAAACTCGGCCATATGTCGCTCATATCCTCCAAAAGGCGTTTTTTCGAGGTATCCCATGCCAATATTGCTTAGAAAGTAGATGTTTCCAACCAAATCCTGTGACATTTCACTAACATGTGAACCCGAACCTAGATAAGTTTCCAGTTCTTCTACATGTTTCATCTGGTCAGTAGTGTTATCATACTGATAAATACCAGTTTCTGCGGCGAATATGAGTTCGTCGCTTAGTTTGAATACATTGATGAGAATATTGGAGGGAAATCCATTCTCAGAGCCATAAAACTTAGTGTTAGTGATACGTTGTTTGCTTGGATCTATAGTGATTTTGTATGCCCCCTTGTA
>CAXEKM010000466.1:0-7916 GCA_963996645.1 uncultured Marinoscillum sp. | reverse complement strand
TGAAATTGAGGATATTGATAAATGACTGTATTAATAGAGGCACGTAAGTTGGCTGACTATATATCCAGTTTGGATAATTTTACCACAGTTAATACTTCCGAGAAAGTAGTTTACAATCATATTGGAGCACTCTACACAGATATAGTGCTCCAATCAGGTTTAAACTATCGCAATGTTGTCCTGCCAAGGGTTAGAAGAATAATTACTCGTTACCCTGAGACTTTTAGCATCCCTAACCTACGATTGTTATTGGAAAAGGAATCTCTTTCTAATTTGATGGATTGGTCTCATTCCGTAAAAATTGATAGGATGAAAAGCTTGATACAATTCTCAATTGAAAACGGTATCAACACTGAAATCGATCTAAAAAGATTTTTGCTCACCGAAAGTAATCGGATCAAATTTTTGGAAATTAATGGAGTCGGGCCCAAAACCTTAGATTACACCTTGAAACTCTTGAATTTCGATACAATAGCCGTTGACAGACATATAACTTCATTTATTCAAATGGCAGGATTGGGAAGGAAGGACTACTTTGAGACTAAAAATGTTGTTGAATATGCCGCTGATCTACTAAACATTTCTAGGTCATCTATGGATGCAAGCATATGGCATTATATGTCTCGGAAAAATTTCCAAACAAGTGAAAAACTAAGTGGTCAGATGGCTATTGGTTTCTCATAGAGTTTTATTGGTTTGTCCTTAGATGATAAGCTCCTCTACTCTGTGCTTCCAAAGAGGAAAGCTATCAATAAGGGAAGAGTTCTTGTTTTGATGCTTTACATGATTGAATTTCAAATCCTGATCTTGAATCTGGGTTCGATAAGCCCTTTTGTAGTTTTCCCTACCTGATTCAAGAATCACATTGAGTATCTCTTGCATGCGTTGGTAGTGGCGTTCATTAGTGCCAGTATATTTGTCAAAGGACCAGATATAGGTTGCATTGGAATTCAACAACTCCCAAATAAAGTGATTCTCAGTTTTGCCCTCCACAAAAAAGATAAATCCAAAATGAGGATGATTAGTGAATCTGAGCTCGTGGTTGCTTGAGTGTAGTTTACCGGATAAATAAATGAGTTCTTTCCGGTTTCTTATATCAGAGTTTTCAAGGAACAAGTCAAGAAGATCCTTGTCAGTTTGTCCAAAAACATTACCAAGGTTAGGTTCCTCCTGATCACTCCCAAAGAATTCTTCTGCGGTGAACATTGATTGATCAACCGTTCCAGTGGTTAGTTTTTTTCTCAACCCCATAGTACGATCCACTTTCACACCATGGATCAGTTTTTCGTCGATGCGATCAATCAAATTCGATTTAGCTACGACTTCTGTTATTTCACCATCTTTGAATTTAATATGGACTTTTATTGGAATCTTTTTGACTCCAAGCCTCTTGGTGAACCAAAATTTGATATGATCAAACTCAGGTAATAGGTGTGAGTTAGGGATTAGGAAGTCCACCTTTTTTGAGGCAATACTGATGTGATGCTCAAACCTTACACCTCCTAAAACGATTGTCACCTCACTAAACTCTTTCTTAAGAGAAAGGTCGAGTGTTTGTTCTCTTTGAGTTGGTTTTGTGGTTTCGTTGGAACGTTGAGTATACGTAGTTGTAAGAGTACTGTCAAAGGGATTTACCGGAGTGTAAGTTTCTTTTTTGTGATTCGTAAGCTTGCTTTTGGTGTAGCTAATCAATTGGGGTTCCAGCTTATCCCAAATGAACAATTCCCCATTATCTCTTGGGATAAACTCTAAGCCTTCGATTAACTCCTTAGGTTGTTGATCCTTAAATTGATTGAGGTCGTTCTCATTATAACCGACAATTTCCACCTGCAAAACCTTAGAATCTTTATGGAACCTTTCCATTCGTGCTTTCCAGTAAATGGGGCGATCATAGGAAAACGTCATGAAATTCATAGGTAGATTTGTTCTGTCAATATCCACACCATCTGTTTCATTATACCAGATGTAACTATTGGTCATTTTGAGTATTAGATAGCGGTTCATAAGGTTAGGTGTTTTTCTGTTCTACCTTAAAAATTGTACCATTTTCAATTTAAATTAATTTTCTAAATCCCTCCAGGTCCTCTTGTAGCCGATGCGTTGGCAAGCCTTTCAAAAAATCTATACTCTGTTTGCATTTACAGTCCTTGTATTTTTTGGATCCACAGAGGCAAGGTGAATTTCTCGGAGGCAAGCTATTTGTTAACAACTGTTCCAGGAATTTCACAATCAACACTGGGTCACTTAATTGTAACTCTTGATGATAGAATTCTACGATTCCCTCAAAATGGTGACTCCACTCTCCATCCGCATACTCACATTCCTGATCATAGTATAGTTGATTAGCAAAAAATGGATAGACATAGTCTAAAATGAATTGACAAAGATGGATTCCTTTCGAAGCTACTTTCAATAATTTATGATCCATGTCCATGCAGCATATTCCTTCTTTGGAAATATGCCTTTCCTCATCGTGAGGCACTTTTTTGCTGGTCTCTATGAGGATAGGGACCGAAAAAGGATAGTTCTTTCCTGTGATCAATAGAATGTCATACGAATCCCAAAATACGCCCTTCCGGTCACAAATGTCCAATTTGCCAATAATGACCATACTAAGGAATTCCTCAGACCAGATATATCTTAGTTTCGGAAAGCGATCTTCTACATCACTAAATTGCTTTTTAAAGAGCTTAACGTCCAACTTAAAAATTGTAATATGGATTGCTCTTGATGGCTATAGGCCTGATGTTATCAGAATGTCTCACTTCGTAGGGCGCTGGAAGTTGAAATGAAAGTCGGTTATCCTGATCAGTGATAATGAAGTCTTGACGCTTGAGGAATTTCAACCAATCGAAATCATGTTGAGTATATCTAAAATTCTCATCTCGAATCTCAAAAATGTATCTATCACTTTCGTTTCCGGTTCTGTGACATACTGGAGTAATTAAATCATGATCAGTTTTCATCTCTTGCTTTACATGATCTCCAATGACTATACCATTACTAGTTGCAAATGCTTGCATTTTTGGAGCAAGACTGGTGTGTAAACTACAGGTAGTTACTTCACTTATTTCTCCAATTCCTGCATTGTGCCATATCACATCATCGTCATGACCAAGATCAATACCAATACGAGTATTGATATCCTCAATGCCATCTTGACTCAATACCATCTTGAGATCATTTTTGACAAAATAGCTGAACAAGCTGGTGCTTAGAAGTGCTTGTTTCACTCCTTCTTCCTTAGTTACATTCTTGCCTCCATAATAAACAAAGAGGCCATCCCCCTGAAGACGATGAATATATCCTCCAAAGATTAGGCAGGTATGTATTGCAGCTTTTTGGATCGTGTCATTCACTATCAAAACGGCTTCTGGTAGATATTTCTTAAATAGATCCGTTGATTTTTTGATATCTATGAATGTAGATATGATATAGTGCTTTTCAGTATCGTTGGTTCCTTTCAAATGTGAAAAATCTGGATGCAAACCTAGCTTTTGATTAAAATTAGGTGTCGAACCGATCTCAGTGGCTAACTCGTTTAAGCTTGGTAGTAGAGAATCATCGGAGATTTTCTGAGCTAGATTGATTGCTGAAAGACCTTTTTGAATGTTACCTCCAAAAGAATCAAATGATTCGGTGTACATTTTTCTTTTCTTGCCAGAGCGCATGGCAAGTTGAATATTGTCTAGATAGTCTTGATATATGTTCATGGCTTACTTTGTAGTATTTGATAAAAAAACGGAATGGAAGATGTGAGGCTCAGAAACAGGAAAACACCAGCATTTCTGATTCTGATATATTTAGACTGGAGTCCAGCTGAAAGAATATGGATTTGTCTAGTAATATCCTTTTCGAAACTATCAGTACTAATTTGTTCTACTTCTTGATGAAACTGTTTGAATGATCTATTTGCGATAGAACCAAAAAAGATTATGGACTCATAATCATAGGATTTGCCATGATTTAAAAAAGGAAGAATCGCCCATAGCACAAAGGCAACGGATATAAGAGAAAGCAATACAACGAGCAGAAAGCTCAATAAGAGCCATATATCATAGGTGTTTACAACACCATCTGATTGAAATGAAGCTAAGCACCCTCCTAAAATGAACGTATTCACTCCAAGGAAAAATGTTCCCTTTAGGTTCACTCCATTGTAGTAGTGGTCAATTCGCTGTAATATGAATTTTAGGTGGTTTAATTTATCCATTTCAGCTTGATTTACTTAATCCCCAAATAGTTAGAATAGAAAAGATGAGTAGTCCCGCCGCAGACACCTGTCTACTTTGTCTTCCAGCTCCCCAGGCCTCTGTAACAAAATGCTCACAGTTGAATTGGGTTAGGTGATAATTCATTCCAATCATAGAGTGGGCTTTGTTGATTACCTGATTTCTCTTGTAGGAATTACCTTCAAATCGTTTTATCTGTTCGAGCTTCCTTCCATTTAAAAAAGAACTCAAACCAATGATACTTACCCCTCGTGCTGGATGGTTATCAATTACTTGACCATTACCCACATAAAGGCCATAATGGTCTATTACCCCTAAAAAACTTTTGTTCCTTACCAGTACATCTCCTGGCCGCAAGGAATACGCTTTTTCGATGTTGCTCCGGTACATAATCATTTCTCTTTTCTTATACCTTTAAAAGGTGAACCATCTTTCTTTCCATCCATAAATCGTCCTGTTTCAGAATCTCTTTTAGTCCACTGACCTGTTTTTGGGTTTAGGGTTTGAGATCTCCCTCTCACTTGCCCTTTTCTGGCGTTATCGCCATATGGTTTGTTAGTTGCCATTTTTATTCATTTTTCGTTAATTGCTATTAGATTAACTCTTGACTCCATAATTTTTGATTGTTGTCGTAGGAGTACGTCAAAGGGTTACCAACGCTTTTGCGTATAGGGAATGAATGGATTTGAAGAAATAAGGAATTTAGATACACGAGAGTTGATTGGAATTTTTCAAAGCCAGTTACACCCGAATAGGGACAATGCTTTTTACGCCCTTGTGGAGCGTTTTAAAGTTGATTTTCTTAAAATATGTGAGGTTCGTTGTGGTAGATTTGGACAAACTGAAGAAGTCGCTATTGAGCTTTTTGAAAACGTTTTTAAGGCGTATGCTAAGAAACCTAACTTCAATTTTTCCAATACGAGTACAGATGATGATGACCATGCCTTCCTAGCTTACTTATCTGGAATTGCTAGGAACGAGTTAACTAATATCTATAGAGATCAAAAGAGAAAAAGAGAAGGTAAGTGGTCAGATGGCAATGAGACAATAGTAACATCTATTCCTCCCTTGTGTAGGAACCCCACTTTGAAATCTAGGATTATTCACAAGATAATTTCTGATTTGCCATACAGCCATAGAGTAATCTATTGCACCTATAAATCTTATGAGAGTACTGGATGTAATTTGCCGCGAAAACTACAAAAAGAATTGCGCGAACATCTTAATATTACTCAGGATACCGTGAGATACTATAAGAAAGAAGCTCTTGATAAAATTAAAGTAGCATTAACTGGTTTGGAAATGCTTGAAGATGAAGCTGCAGAATGAAAAAAGGGGATCAAATAGAAATAATTTCAATTGCTAATGGTTTAGACTTTCCTACGTCTCTAGAACAAGTTAAAGTGTTTTTGGAATCGTATGCAGCATATGAATTAAAGTCTGATCCTAATCAAATTGATCCTTTGAAGATACTTTCTGATTCTAAGAAAAAGGAGCCTGAAGCTCCGACTGCAAAGGACTTTCATAAAAGAACTGTACTAGCTGCTGAGATTGTTTATCAGTTACATGGTGAATGGTCCATGGGGAGGCTGAAACTGCAAAAATTAATGTACCTAGCTCAGCAAACCACCAATATGTCTCTTCATACCAATTTTCTTAAACAAGCCAATGGTCCATATGATCCAGTGCTGATGAGGTCTCTGGAAATCCAGTTCAAAAAGCACAAATGGTTTGTTTATAAACAAGGAGACAGAGAAAAGTATCAGTTTTTAGAAAATGCAGGAGGTCATAAAGAATGGTATGAAAGATACTTTGCTAATGAGTTGGAAGATATTTTATTTCTCATTGAACTCTTCAGAAAGGCTAAAACTAATCAAGTTGAACTGGTAGCAACAATTTATCACTGTTGGAAACAACTACTTGATGAGTCAAATCATTACGATTTTGATCTCTTAGTTGAGAAGTTTTACAAGTGGTCTGAGGAGAAGGAAAAATTTAGTTTGACTCAAATCAAAAATGCTATTTCTTGGATGGAGGATAAAGGGATTTTTCCACTAAACAAATAAGAAGGATTGGAATATCCGATAATACTTGCATGATCATAAACACGTTGTTCAATATGAATGTGAAATATCGCCATTATCGGTTATGACGATTATGCTAATTTCGTTACAGAAATCTGATTTAATTCAGGTAAATAAAGTTCACATTTCGTGAACTATTCTTATTTCATACTCGTATATTTACATTGAAAGTACACCTCATCAAGAAGCAGACAATAGAAGACTACACCAGGAAGCAAGCGAGAAGCAAGGTTTCATTTGGTATTTGGTTAGAGATTTTGAAAGGAGCAGATTGGGATAAACCAGATGATATAAAGAAGACGTTTGGTTCTGCAGATCTTTTAGGCAATGGATGTGATAGAGTGGTTTTTAATATTGGAGGAAATAACTATCGAATGATCTGTAAATATCTGTTCGGTACTAAAGCAGCTCACCTCTTTGTTTGTTGGATGGGGACCCATGCGGAGTATGATAGGTTGTGTGATAAGAATGAGCAGTACACGGTAAATGATTATTGAAAAATGGAAGCATTAAAATACAAAGTGATCAAATCGAGAGAGCAGTATGATGAGTATTGCCAATTGGTGGAGCAATTAGCTTTTCAGGATGTGGTTACTCCGGAGGTAGAGGAGGAAATTGAATTATTAACTGTGCTCATTGAAAAGTACGATCAGGAGAATAACACCTTTGAAGAAGTAGATCCCATCCAGGTTCTGACTTCACTGATGGATGATCACAACTTGAAGGCAAAGGATTTGGTGGATATTCTAAAGGTTAGCAAGGGCTTGGTTTCTGATGTTTTGAATTATAAGAAAGGACTTTCCAAAGAGGTAATCCGAAAATTGGCGGATCATTTTAGTATGAACCAGGATGCGTTCAATCGTCCTTATAAATTGAAAGTTGATCCGAAACTTCGAAATGCTAGTGTGATGAACACCAAAAAGGAATTGGAAGTAGTCTAATGCATAATTGGGTATCACTCCCAATTCATGATTCCCCATTACTGAGAGACATAGATCAAATGTGAGCTCCTTTAAAAGAAACATACCAGGGAGAACTCTCGAAATTAGTCTGGTCAGATGATCTACCAAGTTCTGAATCCATATTGGATTCCATGAGTAAGATAAATCCTTTGTTCAGGCTTATCAATTTCCAAACGTGAAATAACGTATTTAGGCCATTCCTCCAGCTCGTGCCATCATCCCGATTATAAATCGCGAATGAGACACCAGCTTCCAGAACACACGGCAAGAGTGACCGCCATTCCGTTCCTTCGGTAAAAGCCGAATCCACTTCAGTCGGCCATACTTGCCTTTCCCACCGCACTTTGCAAATTCATAATTATCGTACCATTTATCAGTCTCCCTGGAACTTTACTAAAGTGCTTATTTCCTATTCGATCGACGTTTCATCGTAAACTGCTTCGGTCTCCCACGCAGGTAAAGCGGAGTGCTGCCCAGCCAGAGCGACAGAGGTTGCGCCATACCAGCCAGAGAGCACTTCGTGCACACTGTCTGCCCTGCGGGTCTTTCAGAGTATGTCACACCCTTTGCATTGCTTTCCGTCTGGTCATCACGGCAGTTCTCTCTGTTCTGAGAGCAGACCTCCTGGCCAACCCATT
>CAXEKM010000465.1:0-6400 GCA_963996645.1 uncultured Marinoscillum sp. | reverse complement strand
ATTGACCATGGCATTTCATAGTTTAAAAGCCTCTCTTATTAATCCTGCCGAAACCTTAAAATACGAGTAAGTGTAAAACTATCTGACAGATTATTTGGCCAGACAAACGAAATGTTTCAATTTAGAGTATGTTGATCCAATGGGTCTACCACCTCCATAGTTGATTTTAGGTTTTAAGGAGATTAAATGCCGGTTTATCCGGTAGGTTTTTGTGTTCGTCTAACAATGTACTTTTTAGTAGTTAACGTGATCCAAAAACTGTATTTTGTCTTTAAGTAATCCCTAAATAATTGAAGTATGATCACTGTTCTAAGAAGACTCGTTTACTTTGGAGCCCTTTTTATTGCCTTGATGGGTGTGTTCTTTATGCTCGTTAAAAACGACCTAGGATATGTTCCTCAGCCAATGAAGGTATTTCTACTAAGCTTCGTCTTTTTTATCGGTGGGTTACTTGTGATTGTTATTGCAAAAAGAGGTTTAGGTGGTTAAAAGGTTGCTAAATGTCAGATGTTGTAAAGATCTTGTACGTCGATGACGAACGAGGTAATATCGATTACTTCCGATCAGTTTTTAGACGTGAATATGAGATTGTAACGGCCAACTCAGGAGAGGAGGGCTTAGATATATTACTTAAGAATCAAGATATACCTGTGATCCTCACAGATCAGCGCATGCCTCGCATGACTGGTGTGGAGTTTCTCAGAAAGTCTATAGATATCGCTAGAGATAGTATCCGTATTTTGGTGACGGGTTATGCCGATATGGAGACGGTAATCAATGCCGTAAACCTGGGGCATATCTATTACTATATCTCCAAGCCATGGACGTATGATGAAATGCAGATTATCATCAAACGGGCTATTGAAACCTATCGATTGCGCTCTATCAACAAGGAGCTGTTGATCAGATCTGAGAGGATGGAGAAGGAGCGTGTGGTTGCTCAGTTGGAAAACTTGAGAAATCAGGTGAATCCTCACTTTTTATTCAATTGTCTCAATACGTTACATGCTTTGGTTCATGACAATGATACAGCTCGTCAGTTCGTAAAGAATCTGGCTAGTACCTATCGTTATTTATTGGAACATAGTGAAAATTTGGTTCCGTTAGTTTCTGAGATTTCGTTTGTCGAGAATTATATTCATTTGCAACGGGTAAGGTTTAAGGATGCCTTTGAATTCGAAATGGATATTGATGATTCCAATAAGGACTTCATGATTCCAAGTGCGTCGTTGCAGTTATTGGTAGAGAATACTCTGAAGCATAATAAGATTACTAAAGAGAATCCATTGACTGTTTCAGTATATGTGGAGGACGGTTGGCTTATTGTGAAGAATAAATACCAGCCTAAAGAGTCTAAAAGAGATTCAACAGGTATAGGGCAGAAAAATTTGTTGGCTAGAATGTCATATTTGTCACTGCCAGCACCAGAATTTTACCTGGAAGGAGAATTTTACATTTCGAAAATTCCATTATTAAAAGATAAATCCTAAATTAAAAATAAAGGTTGCTCAAGATATGTTAAAGGTTGCTATAATCGAAGATGAACCACTTGCTGCGGAAGACCTGGAAAAGACCCTCGGTCAGGTAGATCCGGATGCTCAGGTAGTAGTAAAGCTGGCAAGTGTAAAGTCTGCAATAGAATGGTTGGAACATAACGAAGTGGATCTTATTCTCTCAGATATTGAACTAGGAGATGGATTAAGTTTCGATATTTTCAATGAAGTAGAAAATACTGCTCCAATCATCATTACCACTGCATATGATCAATATGCGATTCGTGCGTTCAAAGAAAATAGTGTAGACTATTTGCTGAAACCTATTGATAAAGGTGAGCTGGAACGCGCAATAGGTAAGTATAAAAATTGGGGTCAGAATGGTCAGGAATTTGATATGGGTAACCTACTAGAGGTGCTGAAACCATATTCTGATCAGAAGTTTCAGGAGCGGTTTTTAGTGACTTTAGGAGAAAAAATCCATTCTATTCCTGAAGAAGAAGTTGCTTACTTCTTTAGTGAAGATCGGTATACCTTTTTGGTGACCAAAAAAGGTACTCAGCATATCATTAACACCAACCTGGGAGACCTGGAAGGTAGTCTGAATCCAAAGAAATTTTATCGCATCAATAGGAAGTTTATCATTTCCTATGCGAGTATTCAAAATATGGTGTCTTACTCTAAGAGTAGAGTTAAGATCGACTTGGTTCCGCCACCACCAAATGCCATGGAAGTGGTAGTAAGTGTGGAGCGCTCCGGACCATTTAAGAGATGGCTCAACGACTGACGGTGATTGGAACTATTACCACCTTGCCTACTGTTTCATTTATAAGCAGTAAGGTTTAAGTTTTTGAGTTTTTGATTATTTAGAAAGCCCTGATCAATTTGATAAGGGCTTTTTTTATTAACTTCTTTTCCAAACCTGAAGAGGCTTTTGGAGTTGAACACAATAGAACTCTCTTAAATGCAAAACTCACAAACTACATCACCCAAACTAACCGACGTATTTATCTCAAGATTCAAGACGGTTAGAAATAGATTTGAAAAACTTGTCGCACCACTTGAAATAGAAGACTTTGTCGTTCAGCCAGTTCAGGATGTAAGTCCACCCAAGTGGCATTTGGCTCATACTACATGGTTTTTTGAAGTTTTTGTGCTGGTTCCCAATGTGCCTGATTACAAGTTGTTTCATCCAGATTATCCGATGCTTTTCAATAGTTACTATGTCTCTGCCGGTGATCGCTGGACAAGAGCAGAGCGTGGTTTCCTGACACGACCAACAGTAAAGGAAATTATGGCATATCGTGCTTATGTGGAAGAGCATATGTTGGCTTTCCTAGAGTCTGCGAAAATCACCGATGAGCTGGCGTATGTGTTGGAGATTGGTTTGCAGCACGAACAGCAGCACCAGGAGCTGTTCTTATATGATATCAAATACATTTTGGGGCACAATCCATTATTTCCAGAATATTCAAAGTCCGTCCAACGACATAATGAATTCAAAGAATTGGGATGGCTGAAGGTAGAGAAGAATAATTACCATATTGGACATGTGGGAGAAGACTTTTGCTTTGACAATGAGCTAGGAAATCATGAGGTACATCTGGAAGCATTTGAAATTGCAGATCGACTAATCACCAATGCAGAATATTTGGAGTTTATGAATGATGATGGATACCAAAATCATAAATTCTGGTTGTCTGAAGGTCTTGATTGGGCGAATAAACAAGTAATTAAGGCGCCGATGTATTGGATCAAGGAAGATAACCAATGGATGCAGTATACATTGGAAGGCTTAAGGTCAATTGACCCAAATGAGCCTGTGAGTCACTTGTCATATTACGAAGCAGATGCTTACGCAAGATGGGCGGGTTACCGGCTTCCAACAGAATTTGAGTGGGAGGTGGCTTGCAAAATGTATGAAAACTCCATTCCGTCTGGGGCATTGCTTCTGGATAACGAGGAATATCATCCAAAAACGATGAATGGATATGGTTTTTACGGAAACCTCTGGGAATGGACCTCCAGTGCTTATTTGCCTTATCCTTTTTACAAAGCGCCTGATGGTGCCCTGGGTGAATACAATGGCAAGTTTATGGTCAATCAAAAAGTGCTTCGTGGAGGGTCTTTCGCAACTCCAAAAGAGCAGATCCGATCAACTTATAGAAATTTCTTTCATCCACATTTACAATGGCTGTTTAGCGGAATCAGACTAGCCAAGCATATCTAATTCAAACCCTATAATTAACTCAACCTTGTCGATATCACAATTCGCAAGAGACGTAGAAGAAGGTCTCTCATCTAACCCAAAGCGATTATCATCTAAGTACTTTTACGATGCTGTAGGGGATAAGCTCTTTCAGCAAATTATGAATCTGGAGGAATATTACCTTACCAGAGCCGAACTGAATATTTTTCAAACACGAAAAGAACGGTTTCTGGAGCTTTTTGATTCGGGAGGAGCTTTTAGAATCGTAGAGCTTGGTGCTGGAGATGGGATGAAAACAAAAGTGCTGTTGAAGTATTTTCAAGCTGCAGGAGCAGACTTTTCGTATTGTCCAGTGGATATTTCTGCTAATGTGCTCAATGATTTAGAACGAAACGTAAAGGCCGAAATTCCAGAATTGAAAATGGAGCCTCTAGCAGGGGATTACTTCAAGGTATTGTCGGATCTGAAATTCAAAAATCACAAACGGAATATCGCTTTTTTCCTGGGGTCCAATATTGGGAATTTCAGAAAGGATCTTGCTATAGATTTTCTTTCCAGCATTCAATCCAATTTGCAGAAAGGAGACTTTTTGTTGATTGGCTTTGACTTAAAAAAGGATCCCAAAAGAATACTTGCAGCATACAATGATTCGCAAGGGGTGACCAAAGCATTCAATATGAATCTCCTCACTCGAATCAATAAGGAGCTGGATGGTGATTTTAAACTAGAGAATTTTGATCATAACCCAATTTATGATCCGCTCACCGGAGAATGCCGGAGTTATTTGATTGCTAAAAAGGAACAGGATGTGTGTTTGAAGGCCATCCAAAAGAAAATTCACTTCAGGCAGTGGGAGCCAATATTCATGGAAGTGTCTAAAAAATATGACTTGTTAGAGATAGAAGAGTTGGCCAATTCTACAGGATTCAGGGTGGTAGAAAACTTGTTTGATGAAGAAAAACTCTTTGCAGATTCTATCTGGGAAGTAGTTTGATATTTTCACTGATAGTTCCTTTTCATTCTCAATTATCAAACTAAATTTGCGTCCCAATTGCCCAGGTGCTGAAACTGGTAGACAGGCATGGTTGAGGGCCATGTGTTCATTAGGACGTGCGGGTTCGACTCCCGCTCTGGGCACTTTAGGATGTGTGAGAAGCCGTTTTAGGCGTGGAAGGCGGTTCGCCGCTGCGATCGAGTCTTCTCGTGCGCACCAAATAAAAAAGGGTCTGGTCAAATCATTGGTCAGACTTTTTTGTTTTACAGGTACGAAAAATCATTAATTTGACATCATGAAGGTAGACGTTCAATTATTAAAAGACATATGTGAAGCTCCAGGTGCTCCTGGATTTGAGAACCCAGTACGAAAACTGATCATTGAGCAAATCAAAGATCATGTAGATGAGTACAGTATTGATAATATGGGCAACTTGGTAGCCATCAAAAAAGGGACAAAAAATCCTCATGGCAAGAAAGTAATGGTTGCTGCTCACATGGATGAAATTGGCTTCCTTGTTTCTCATATTGATGACAAAGGGTTTATTCGTTTCCAAACCTTAGGGGGATTTGATCCTAAGACATTGACTGCTCAGCGTGTGATCATTCACGGTAGGGAAGATGTGATTGGTGTAATGGGAAGTAAGCCCATTCACGTAATGAAGCCTGAGGAGCGCAACAAACCATCGAAAATCGAGGAGTATTTCATCGATTGTGGAATGAGCAAAGAAGAGCTTGAGAAGAAAATTGAAATTGGTGATCCAATCACACGCGAGCGCGAGCTGATCGAAATGGGTGAGTGTGTTAACTGTAAATCAATCGATAACAGAGTTTCTGTCTATATCCTCATCGAGGCATTGAAAAACATTAAGAGTCCTGCTTATGATTTCTACGGTGTGTTTACGGTGCAAGAAGAGGTAGGTATTCGTGGGGCGAATGTTTCCGCGCATAGTATCAATCCTGATTTTGGTATTGCATTGGATACAACAATCGCTTATGATTTGCCAGGTGCTCAAGCACACGAGCAGGTAACGGCTCTTGGTGCCGGAACGGCAGTGAAAATAATGGATGCGATGACCATCTGTGATAGCAGAATGGTGAAGTTCTTGAAAAAGACTGCAGATTCACACCAAATCAAATGGCAACCAGAAATCCTGGCTGCTGGAGGTACTGATACTTCAGGAGTGCAAAGAATGGGTAAAAACGGATCCATTGCCGGTGCGATTTCTATTCCGACAAGACATTTACACCAGGTTATAGAGATGGCTCATAAAGAGGATATCGTTGGCTCTATTGAGTTACTCATTGCTGCATTGGAAGAAATCGATACGGCTAGCTGGGAGTATTGATTCAAATAAGTCTGCTATTTTTATTGCATCTTGTATGTTATAATCAACTAGCATGACAGCAAAACAAAGATTTTTATCTCTGGATGTCTTCCGGGGAGCAACAGTTTTTTTAATGATCGTAGTGAACAACCCCTGTCAATGGGGTGTTCAGTACGGTCCTTTACAACATGCCGCCTGGCATGGATTTACACTTACCGATCTAGTTTTTCCTTCTTTTTTGTTTGCAGTGGGTAATGCCATGGCATTTGTAATGGGGAGATATGAAGGGCAGGGAGAAGGGTATTTCTGGAAGAAAGTACTCAAGCGATCATTGATGATTTTTTTAATTGGTTTGGGTCTCAATTGGTTTCCATTCT
>CAXEKM010000464.1:0-4946 GCA_963996645.1 uncultured Marinoscillum sp. | reverse complement strand
TGGTTTTTGGACACCATATGCTACACTTACCAGTCCATCCTTATTTAATGGTCAGGTAGAAGGATATTTTGAATTCAAAAGTGTCAGAAGACGCCCTGGAACATTAAGTAAATATCCCATTTTTAGATCCAATGAAGCAAATGTTGAGCTAACTCTACCTGGAAATCGCGTGAAATACAAAGGGGGGGTTGAACTTCGGGGAAATGATTTGTACGGAGCTGCAGTCTCTCGTCACAAAGGTACTTTGACTGTATTGGATGGTAAAGGTACACGCGCAGTGTTCCGAGCTGTTGAATTTGAATTCAGAGCAGATAGTATGATTTATGCAGAAAATGCTTCTGTGAGTATCATCAACGGAAACGACTCAACATATCACCCATCAGTGGAGATGTACTATGATGGCTCCAAAGGAAAATTGACAGCCATTAGAACAAAGAAATATAACGTTACTCCATTTTACAGTACCTATTTCAAGTTCAACATAAACGCACAAGGTTTTACCTGGAGAGTAGATGATGGAGAAATTGATTTCAACATCATGCAGGGTAAAGATTTGATCGCAGTAACATTCGAATCCAAAGACTATTTCAATTATGCCCGATTCAGTAAGCTAGCAGTAGGTCATAACTTTCACCCCGTTATTACGAGTGTTTTTTACGCCAATAAATTCGGAACGAGAGATTTTGTAGACCAGGAAATCGCAGATTACTTCAAAGTTGATATCAAGCAAGTGAAAAGTGGCATGCGAACTTTGGAGCAATATGGTTTTGCTTCATACAATCATGAAACAGGGTTGGTCAAGTTAAAAGACAAAGCCTACTTATACCACGATGCGTCTGGTGAAAAGGTAGATTATGATAACATCATGATTCCATCTATCGAGCCTGAAAAACCGAATGCTACCTGGAGACTTGATTCCTCAGATATTATGGTCAACGGAGTAGACCGGTTTTATTTTACCTCTGACTTTAAAGTGTATGCCGAACCAGATAGCGGGGTAATATTTTTGAAACAGGACCGAAATATCTTTATGGATGGGATGGTCCATGCTGGAGAGTTTGAATACAAAGGGAAAAGCTATGAATTTGATTACGAGGGCTTCTTAATCAATATGCCTGTAATTGATTCCATCAGAATTTCGCTTAAAACACCAGATTCATTAATTGCCGAAGGTGCTTCAAAACAAACGGCACTTCCAAATCACTTGAATGGTACATCAGGAACACTTTATTTGAATTATCCAGATAATAAATCAGGAAAAAGGCCATCTTCTCAATACCCAGACTTTGTGTCGGAATCTGAGGCCATTGTTTACTTTGATGGTGTGGAGGTATTAAACGGAGCCTATGACAAATCTGTGAAGTTCATTATTCCTCCGTTCGATTCAGACAGTTTGGATAGTGAAGCAACCATATCCTTTGAAGGTACTTTCAACTCAGGTGGAATTTTCCCAACCTTCCAGGAAACACTCAGTTTGCAACCTGATCAATCACTAGGGTTTATTCACCAGATTCCTCCATCAGGATATAATTTATATGGAACTCAAGCCCGAACCTACGAGAAAATTAGATTGAGTAATCAAGGTATGCGTGGTGGTGGTAAAATTGACTTTATTACCTCTACAATCTATTCAGATGACTTTGTCTACTATCCAGATTCTGTGGCGGCATATGGACGAGGAGGAACAATCTCCCCAGGTGAAATTAATGGAGCCAGCTATCCAGAGGCAGTTTTGGGACCATACCGAATGCACTGGGAACCGAGAATCGATAGTATGCACTTGCAAAACCTACGTTCCCCATTCAAGTTCTATAATGCAACAGCTACTTTGGATGGTGCAGTAAACATTACTTCTCGTGGTGTATATGGGATTGGTACCATGCTTACCAGAGGATCTAAGTCCATATCAGAGGATTTGAACTTTAAACAGTTCTCCTACAGTGCGCGTCATGCAGACTTTGAAGTTTTGACAGACAACCCCAATAAACCAGCGATGGCAGGGGATGATATTAGTTTGAATTTTGACCTGACTACAAACACAGCAGTGGTACAACCGGAAAAGCAGGGTGTTGCAGCGATTTCATTCCCATATGCTCAGATGAAAACTTCGATTACACGAGCTGTTTGGGATTTGGAAGACTCTATCGTGACTATGACCAAGCCGGATAATGTTCCGTTAAGGAACTCGTACTTCTACACGACTAGAAAAGAGCTTGATTCATTAGCGTTTAATGCCAGACAAGCAACCTACGATTTAAATACAAAAGAATTAGAAATAACAGGTATTCCATATATAATAGTAGCAGATGCGAAAATTATCCCAAATGGTAATAAAACAACCATATTGGAAAACTCGGAGTTACAACCGTTCCAAAACGCAGAGGTAATCATTGATACACTCAATGAATACCATTATCTCTATGATGGGGACATCAAAATTCTGTCCAGAAACGCTTTCATTGGTACAGCGAAATATCAGTTGGTTACAGGAATAGACACTTTCGCAATCAAGTTCAACCGATTTGTTTTAGAAGATGTGTTTGTCGATGAAAAGCCTGTAAAAATGACCGTTTCAGGTGGTGAAGTGCTTGCAAAAGAGAACTTGAAAATTGCACCAGGTTTTTATTACAAGGGAGAAACTAAAATGTATGCCAATAAGAGATCCCTGGATCTTAACGGATCTGTTAAATTGATTTTGCAGGACCCATCTTATGACTCGTGGGTATTGTATGAGCGTAAAGATGGAAATCCATTTGTAAGTATCGATTTCACGAATGCTTATTTTGACAATGAAGAAAAAGCAGTTGCCGGGTTGTTTTATGATCTTCGAGGAGGTCTTTACAATAGTTTTGTAAAACCAAAGAAAAGTGGAACGGATGAAGCATTCTTTTCTGCTAAGGGCCAGTTGGAGTATGATACTGCCACACTCACCTATCGCATTGAAAAGCCATCCAAAACTTTGGGAGAGAGTTATGATGGACATACACTCATTTATGATGACAACTCTAAGAATCTGATTTTTGAAGGGCCAGTGAATTTCTTTGGTCAGTTTGCAAAGGATGTGACTGTAATGTCTTCAGTAATGGGTACTGGAAACGTAGAGTCAAATGAGTATGAATTGGACGCTTTCCTTGGCTTTGAATTCAAAAACTCAGGAGATTACATGAAGATTATGGCTCAGGATCTGACTGATATTGTAGAACGATTAGGTCCACCATTAGCGAATGACATTTCACTTCCTCTTTTGTATAAACTCGCTAACCTAACTTCTGATAAACTGGCAAGAGAATACGAAACTGGGAGCTTGAAAGATTATCGCCCTCTTCTTGAAGTCTCAGATAATTTGATCAAATCGCTAGTAGTCTCAGGTGTGAAAATGAAGTGGTCTCAATCCAACCAGGCATGGTATAATACCACCAAATTGGCCATTTCAAACATCTATGGCACAGACATCAATGCCAAGCTGGATGGTTTCATTGAAATCAAGAAAGACCTGTCGAACAATGATATTCTGAACATCTTCATCACTCCGGCTCCTGGAACCTGGTACTTTATTAGTTATTCCAATAATAACCTGATGATGTATTCATCAAACAGTGCCTTTAATGATGAAATCACGGCAGAATCGAATTACGGAAAAGCGAAGGCAGATGAATTGGTGCTCGTTCTGGGTGATGATACAGAAACACTTACGTTTATCAACAATTTCAGAGAAACCTATTTCGGAATCACTGAGCCTTACGATTTGATCTCTCCTCAGGATGTTAATTTGGAGGATGAGAACTATGAAACCATACAAGAAGATAAGGACGATGGGTTTGGGTTCTAATACGTCCTGTATATTTGCGGAAAAAATTACTCCATGGACCCAATACAACATTTCGAAGCAAATAAAGAAAACTACTTAAACGAACTTCTTGATCTCCTTAGAATACCTTCTGTCAGTGCGGATTCTAAATTCAAAGGAGAAGTACGACAAGCTGCTGAATTTGTAAAGTCAAAATTGGAAGCAGCAGGAGCCAATGCTGAACTTGTAGAAACTCCAGGACACCCGATTGTCTATGGAGAGAAAATCATTGACCCTTCATTACCAACCGTATTGGTGTATGGTCACTATGATGTACAGCCTGCAGATCCATACGAACTATGGGATAGCCCTCCATTTGAGCCAGTAATTAAAGACGAGCGTATTTATGCTCGAGGTGCTTGTGACGACAAAGGTCAGATGTACATGCACATTAAGGCATTCCAATCGTTGATGGAGACGAATTCATTGAAATGTAACGCGAAGTTCATGATAGAAGGTGAGGAGGAAGTTGGTTCATCTCATCTGGAGGATTTTGTAAAGAGCAATAAGGAGAAATTAAAAGCTGATGTTATCTTAATTTCAGATACATCGATCATCAGCAATGATACACCATCTATCACAGTTGGATTAAGAGGTCTGAGCTATTTGGAAGTGGAAGTGACAGGTCCAAATAGAGACCTTCACTCTGGCGTATATGGTGGAGCAGTTGCCAATCCTATCAATACGCTTTGCCAGATGATCAGCAGTCTACAGGATGCTGATGGCAAGATTACCATTCCAGGTTTTTACGATAAGGTAGAAGAGTTGTCTAAAGAGCAACGTGCAGAAATGGCCAAAGCACCATTTGACCTGGATGAGTATAAAAAAGATTTGAAAATTGATGATATCAAAGGTGAGACTGGTTTTTCTACAATAGAGAGAACAGGTATTCGCCCAACATTAGATGTAAATGGTATCTGGGGTGGATATATTGGTGAAGGAGCGAAAACCGTATTGCCATCTAAAGCATACGCGAAGATTTCAATGCGCTTAGTACCGCACCAGGTAAGTGATGAGATCACCGAGCTTTTCGAAAAGCATTTCAAAGCAATCGCTCCTGATTCAGTAAAAGTAAAAGTTACGCCACATCACGGTGGTG
>CAXEKM010000463.1:0-5135 GCA_963996645.1 uncultured Marinoscillum sp. | reverse complement strand
GAAAAACAATACATTCACATTTATCAGAGTTATAGATACACAGGGATGCGTTATTACCACATTCACCGATAAGACAGAACTATCTTCTTATCTTGTCAAAAAAGCACTTATTCCCCTTGAATGGGATTGTGTATTTATTGAGCATCTATCCCAAACTATTATATCTGTTTATGTGCTTTAGGAGCTGATTATGAGATTTTCAGTATTAGAAACAAAATATGGGTTCTTTAGGAATGCCAAGGGCTTCTTTACTTATCACCTGGATTCAGTTGAGATTCCACTTAAGAAAATAGTGGATGAATACGATGCTAAGTTTAGAAAGGACAAGCAAGAAGAAATTCAGGATGAAGACAGTGTTAAAGCTGAATTGCAAGCTTCTATGTTACCCGATTGGGAACTGTGGCAACAAAAAGAAGAGGTTCAGGATAAGGATTCTGTAGTTAAGGGTAGAGCAATCAGAGAGCGAGTAGATATTGAGC
Source organism: uncultured Marinoscillum sp. (assembly GCA_963996645.1). Lineage (GTDB taxonomy): Bacteria > Bacteroidota > Bacteroidia > Cytophagales > Cyclobacteriaceae > Marinoscillum. Next base: position 4,656 of record CAXEKM010000463.1, on the reverse strand, counting down.
GAGCTAAAAGAGAACAACTTTCCAAGAATTCAATCGACCGTTCGACAGCATTAAAAAATACACGCAGAAATGATAAAGCTACTGCTCAAGTCTTGATTGACACTTTAAGTTGGGACTACTTAAATGCTAAATCCAATAAGGTGGACTTATTGCAAACCGCGAAAAACCAGGCTCAGAATATTAAGGTGAATTTGAGTTCAGTGAGTTCTCGTGTAGACAACCTGGATCGTGACCTGAACCGTTGGATCATTGAGAAATGGAAGAAATATAGCCAGGCATTTGCCTGTATCGTGATGTTTTTGATAGGTGCTCCATTAGGCTCTATTATTAAAAAAGGAGGAATGGGAGTTCCAGTGATAGTTTCTATCCTGTTTTTTCTGACATATTACATCATTAATATCATATTCGAGAAAAATGCACAAGAAGGTTTAATCGATCCGGCTTTTGCAGTTTGGATAGCTGATTTATCTTTGCTGCCAATAGGCTTGTTCTTTTTGAGGCAGGCTCGAATAGACGCCAGGTTATTTGATACAGATTTTTATAATATCTGGGTAGATAAGCTGAAAACGAGATTTAATAAAAGTAAGTAATATTGTTTTTAAAGTTAAAGCTCTCTAAATTTGCGCTTTGATTTTAAGGGACAACAAGAGAAAAAGTAAAGAATGTATTTAACGAAGGAAAAGAAAGAAGAATTCTTCACCAAATACGGTCAAGGAAAAGAAGATACAGGTTCTGCAGAAGGACAAATTGCTCTTTTTACGCACCGTATCAATCACCTCACTGAGCATTTAAAAGCAAACAAGCAAGATCACTCTACAAGATTAGGCTTGATGAAATTAGTAGGTAAGAGAAGAAGATTGCTTGATTATCTAACCAAAAAGGATATCGAGCGATACAGAAGCATTATCGCGGAACTAGGAATCCGTAAGTAATTTAAGAAGAATATTATAGGGGAATTCAACTCAAGGATTCCCTTTTTTTTATCTAAGGCGCCTGGAGAAAAAAGTAAAAAGAAAGAGGCTCCTTATCACTATTTTAATACTCAACATTTTATGAAGCCTCAATACACGGTTAAAAAATTTGCATTAGCTGATGGTAGAGAGATCTCTATTGAAACTGGCCGCCTGGCCAAGCAAGCTGATGGCTCTGTGGTAGTGAGAATGGGTGACACCATGGTTTTAGCTACCGTAGTATCTAGTAAAGAAGCAAAAGAAGGAGTGGATTTTCTTCCACTTTCAGTAGACTACCAGGAGAAATTCGCATCTGCAGGTAAAATCCCTGGTGGATTCTTGAAAAGAGAAGGAAAACTATCTGATTATGAAGTATTGATCAGTAGACTGGTGGATAGAGCGCTAAGACCACTATTCCCTTCTGATTATCATGCAGATACTCAGGTAATGCTCTCTTTGATTTCTGCTGATCCTAATGTTTTGCCAGATGCACTAGCGGCATTGGCAGCATCTGCAGCATTAGCAGTATCTGATATTCCATTCGATGGTCCTATTTCGGAGTGTCGAGTAATCTTGAAAGATGGTGGTTATTTGGTAAATCCAACTCCAGAAGAGATGGAAGGTTGTGATCTTGATTTGATCGTAGCTGGTACTATGGAAAACATCATGATGGTGGAAGGTGAATCTCAGGAAGTGAGTGAAGACGAGATGCTAGAAGGTATCAAAGTGGCTCACGAAGCCATCAAGATTCAGTGTCAGGCACAAATCGAATTGGCTCAGGAATTAGGTAAGACTGAAAAGCGTGAATACGATCACGAGCCTAAAGACGAAGAGTTAGAAAAGAAAATCAAAGATTTCTGCTACGATAAGTGTTATGAAATCGCTAAGCAAGGATCTGCTAACAAAAACGAAAGAGGTGAAGCTTTTGCTGCGGTAAAAGAAGAGTTTCTTGCTCAGTTCTCTGAAGAAGAACTTGAAGAGTTAGATAGCTTCCTTGTAAAGAAATATTTCCATGACGTTCAGAAATATGCAGTGAGAAACTGTGTGTTGGATACTAAGAAACGTCTTGATGGAAGAGACTTAGAGCAAGTTAGACCAATCTGGAGTGAAGTAGACGTATTGCCTAAGGCACACGGTTCTGCAGTATTCACCAGAGGTGAAACTCAGTCATTGACTACTGTTACTTTAGGTTCTAAGATGGATGAGCAAATGATCGATGGAGCAATCCACTCTGGTTATAACAAATTCATCCTTCATTACAACTTCCCTGGTTTCTCTACTGGTGAAGTAAGACCAAACAGAGGTCCTGGTAGAAGAGAGGTTGGTCATGGTAACCTGGCTATGAGGGCATTGAAGCCAATGATCCCTACAGAAGATAATCCATACACAATTCGTGTTGTATCTGATATTCTTGAGTCAAATGGTTCATCATCTATGGCAACAGTTTGTGCTGGTGCATTAGCGTTGATGGATGCTGGTATTAAACTTAAGAGTCCAGTATCTGGTATCGCAATGGGTATGATCTCTGATAGCGAAACAGGAAGATACGCAGTATTGTCTGATATCTTAGGTGATGAAGATCACTTGGGTGATATGGACTTTAAAGTAACCGGTACGGATAAAGGTATCACTGCATGTCAGATGGATATCAAAATCGACGGTCTTTCTTACGAGGTATTGAAAGAAGCTTTAGCGCAAGCAAACAGAGGTAGAACACACATCTTGAACGAGATGAAAACGACTCTTGCTGCTCCTAGAGATGAAATGAAAGAGAATGCTCCAAGACTTGTTCAAATCAACATTGAAAGAGATCAAATTGGTGCGGTAATCGGACCAGGTGGTAAGATTGTTCAGGAGATTCAGAGAGAGTCTGGGGCTACTGTAACGATCGAAGAAACTGATAAAGGTGGTCTTGTAAGTGTATTTGCTGCTAACAAAGAGTCTTTGGACGAAGCAGTAAGAAGAATCAAGGCTATCGTAGCTGTTCCGGAAATTGGTGAAGTATACGAAGGTAAAGTGAAGGCGATCATGCCATTCGGTGCTTTCGTAGAAATTCTACCAGGAAAAGACGGTTTACTGCATATTTCTGAAATCAAATGGGAGCGTGTAGAAAAAGTTGAAGGCGTACTTGAAGTGGGCGAAGAAATTAAGGTGAAACTTATCGATATCGATAAGAAAACTGGTAAATACCGCTTATCACGAAAAGTTTTATTGCCTAAACCGGAAAAGAACGAGGAAAGCTAATTAAATTTAGTGGTGATAGACCATCGGCCGGAAGGGTTCCGGCCATCAATTAATCACCGACTAAATGAGACAACTCAAGATTAGTAAGCAAATAACCAACAGAGAGAGCGAGTCTCTTGATAGGTATTTGCAAGAAATTGGAAGGGTTGATCTGATAACTGCAGAAGAAGAAGTTGTATTAGCACGTAAGATTAGAGAAGGAGATCAGGTAGCGTTAGAAAAACTTACGAAAGCGAATCTTCGGTTCGTGGTATCAGTTGCCAAACAATATCAAAACCAGGGTTTAACACTTGGTGACCTTATCAACGAAGGAAATTTAGGATTAATTAAAGCCGCGCAACGTTTCGATGAAACGCGCGGCTTTAAATTTATATCCTATGCTGTATGGTGGATCAGGCAATCCATTCTACAAGCATTAGCGGAGCAATCCAGAATTGTTCGACTTCCTTTGAATCGTGTGGGTTCATTAAATAAAGTAACCAAAACCTTTTCTGAACTGGAACAAAAATTCGAGCGGGAGCCAACACCTGACGAATTGGCAGAGTTTCTACAGATTACTGAAGATGAGGTGGTTGATACCATCAAAATCTCTGGCAGACATGTTTCTATGGATGCTCCTTTTGCAGGAGGTGAGGAAAGTAGTTTGCTGGATGTCTTAGAAGATGACATGGAGGTTACGCCAGATAGTACCTTAATTACAGATTCCCTCTGCATTGAGGTTCAACGGGCTTTATCTACGCTTACTTCAAGAGAATCCGATGTTGTGTGTTATTATTTTGGATTAAATGGTAGTCATGCATTAACATTGGAGGAAATTGGAGATAAATTTGGCCTGACACGCGAGCGTGTGAGACAAATTAAGGAGAAAGCAATCAGACGATTGCGTCATGCCTCTAGATCCAAATCACTCAAAGTTTATCTCGGATAAGTAGCCAAAATGACACTTTGAACCTTTCTGGTGTTTTTTTTGATACAATAAAGAGAGATAATCGTTGTGTCAATAAGAATTTAGAAAAATAGATCAAATAATGGCTAAAGAGAGAGTTAAAGTATTAATCATTGGTTCAGGACCTGCTGGATTTACAGCTGCCATTTATGCTGCTAGAGCGGGTATGAAACCAGTATTATATCAAGGTGGTCAACCAGGTGGTCAGCTTACGATCACTACAGATGTGGAGAATTATCCAGGGTATCCAGAAGGAATCATGGGTCCGCAAATGATGGTTGATTTCCAAAAACAAGCTGAAAGATTCGGAACGGATATCAGAAGCGGTATGATCACTGCTGTTGATTTCTCAGGATGGCCACATAAAGTAACTGTAGACGGTAAAGATGAAATCGAAGCTGAGGCAGTCATCATATCTACAGGTGCAGCTGCTAAATGGCTAGGTCTGGAAAGCGAGCAACGCTTGAATGGACGTGGAGTGTCAGCTTGTGCGGTATGTGATGGTTTCTTCTTTAG
>CAXEKM010000462.1:0-2151 GCA_963996645.1 uncultured Marinoscillum sp. | reverse complement strand
TATGCCAGGTCCAGGTCAAAAGCCATGTAAACCAAATCCCATAGCAGGCACTTTTTATATCAGCCAGCCGAGCAAAGAGTTTCAGAAGGATTTGCTTGTGGATAGTGTCATGACCGCAGAAGATGGAAAGTATTCGCTGAGTCTTCAGCCTGGTAAGTATAGCTTATTTGTAAAAGATGGTGATGAGACTTCTTGCACCTTGACGAATTGTCCAGATGAGTGCTACTGTCTATTGATTCACATTGAAGCGGGAGTTGTAACTGAGCAAGACATTACAATCAATCATGCGACCTGGTAGGTCGCATGATCTGAAACATTTTATAAATCTCCTGACTTACTGAGATCATCTGCTTTTGACAAAATCAGTATTTCCAAAATCATGGTAATCGGGAAAATGACCAGAGAAACTGGAGCAAACACAAGTGAAAGCATGCATGCACCCAGTATTATTTCTAACGTGCCTGCATATTTAGCTGCTTTGCCCATGCCGTCTTGAAGTCTGCGTAATCCTGCTCCATAAAATATGGCTGTAGCTCCGTTTGTGAGAATGACAAAAGCGCCAACAACTCCCGCTAATTCATCATAGTATGGATCCAAGAAAAACAGCGCAAGATCAGAGCCATAATACAGAGTGGTCATTGCCAAACTGAGGTATGCGGCAATCCTGAGCAATCGATTTTCGAATAATATGGCCAAAGAAACCATTCCCCTCATGAACAGGAAATAAGTGCCAAGTGAGGCGATTTTTATGGCGAGATAAGGTATTTCAGGAAAGACAGATCCATTGATTTCTACGAAAATTTCTACACCAGAATCGATGACAAATAGTAATAGATAAATGATTCCAGCCAACCAGGCATCGTGAAAAGACTTTTTGAGTTGATTTTCGGGAAGATTTAGTGCGAACATAGCGTTAAAGAGTTTGAAAGGTGAACGATTCGATTCTTCCTTTTGAGTCAACTCTATCCATTCACTCGGATCATAATCAAGCGCATCTAGCAGCAGCTGGACAGTCGAATTTCTTGGAGTCACATCACCAGACTCAATACGCTGAATAGTGCGTACGCTGACGTGGCAAGCTTCTACCAGTTCTTCTTGAGTCCAGCCTTTTTTCTTTCGAAGTGCAACAAGTAATTCTCCTAATGTCGGTTGTGCAATCATATTGATTTAAAGTAACAGAAGTTTTGTCAAAAGGACTTGGCAAGGTTAACGCTGCTGCTAAAAATTGGACTAAAAATGAGCCCGCCAAATACCCGTCATTTGACCGAATATTACATTGATGGTCATCAAATGCGCTTTTATAAATAGGGTTGAATTACTGAGAGCACTAAAAATCCTATGTCAAAAAATATTTTGTCTAAATTTAGGTTACTGACCCAACCATTCATCTATTTCTTACGAAGAGGCTTTTAAAGATTTAAAAAGGAATTGTTCTTTCGAAAGACCAAACATTCCGAAGAGGACATCATAAAGGATTGCCTTAAGCGGAAACCTTCGGGTCAGAAGGCTTTGTACGAGCTATACTTCAATTATAGTATGAGCATTGCTATGCGCTATGCTTCCAGTAAAGATGAAGCTATTGAAATCGTCAATGATTCTTTTTTAAAGGTTTTCGATTCTCTGGATCGGTATGATCCATCTCAACCGCTTAAAGGATGGTTGAGGCGTATTGTTATTTATACAGCAATAGATTCTTTTCGAAAGAATCAAAAATACCAGCATTCATCTTTGGAAAACCATATGCATTTGGAAGTTACCGTAGAAGATTCGGTACTTAGCTCACTAAATGAAGAGGCCATAATGCAATGTGTTCAGCAATTACCTCCTAGCTATCGAACTGTATTTGTTTTGTATGTGGTGGAGGGCTATAAGCATCATGAAATTGCATCACTATTGAAAATATCAGTAGGCACTTCCAAATCAAATCTGGCAGCCGCCCGAGCGCAATTGCAGAAAATGGTGATTAAGGATACCCAAAATATTAAACGGCATGGATAACGAATCATTTGACGAACGAATCCGAGAGAATCTTCTGAATTATACAGATGTGACTCCTGCAGCAGTTGGGTGGAATCAAATGAGTTTTCCATTAGCTGAAAACAGTGGTCTAAAAAAATGGCTATGGATTTCTGCAATGCTTAATCTGATGCT
>CAXEKM010000461.1:0-2796 GCA_963996645.1 uncultured Marinoscillum sp. | reverse complement strand
TTGACTGGACCGACTCTGTGGTTCTTAACACTTCAATTTGACTTTGAAGGTCAAGTGATTGATTTTGAGCAGCTGATTGAAAATATGCAGCCCAAAACAACAGTGCTAAAAAAGGATTACGTTTCATCATTATAGCATTCGGTTTAGTTAAAGATACCTGTTTTATAACTGATTAACGAGAACATTTCTTCCAGAATTAGTTTAGTACTTGAACAAATTAACCACTATGTCATTTACATCATCACTCATACACGGTGCTTTAAACCTAAATCAGAAACTAGCATTTGAGTTCAGGACTCCTCAGGAATATCAAGTAAACCAGCTTAAAACACTTTTAGATAAAGCAAAAGGAACGGCTTTTGGGAAATTTTATGGATTCTCGGAGTTACTCAAAGAAGAGGATGTAGAAGCAGCATTTAAGCGAGCTGTACCTATCGTTGATTACCATCAGATGAATGAAAGGTGGTGGTCTCAGCAGCAGATCAATCCAGATATTACCTGGCCAGGCAAACCTGATTTCTTTGCGTTGAGTAGTGGCACCACAGGCAAATCCAGTAAGCGCATACCCATTACGGATGACTTTATTCAAAGCATGCGTGATGTTGGGACAAGCATGATCCAATCTCTTCCCAATTTTGACTTTCCAAAGGAGTTGTTCGAAACAGAAATATTAATGCTAAGTAGTTCGGCGAATCTGAATGAACACAATGGACATAAAGAAGGGGAGATTAGTGGGATCAATGTGTCCAATTTCCCTGGATGGTATGATTGGTTTTATAGACCTGGAAAGGAAATAGCCGCTATAGATGATTGGGATGAGCGTATTGCCCGGATCATAGAGGAAGCTCCTAATTGGAATATTGGAGCCATTGCAGGTATTCCTTCCTGGGTATTAACGATGCTTCAGGAAATTGTGAAGGCTCACAATCTCAAAACCATTCATGATATATGGCCAAACCTGACGGTCTATGCATCAGGCGGTGTGGCATTTGATACCTATAAAAAAGGATTTGATAAAATCAGTGCTAAGCCTATAACTGTTATTGATACATATTTGGCGTCAGAAGGCTTTTTCTCCTACGGCGCTAGACCAGGCACTATGAGTATGCAGTTGGCCGTAAATCATGGCTATTATTATGAGTTTATTCCATTTGATGAGCGAGGAGTTGACGAAACGGGTAACCTGATTGAAGACCCTGTTTCCTTGTCATTGTCTGAAGTGGAGCAAGACCAGGACTATGTGTTGGTGATAAGCAGTTGTGCTGGAGCTTGGCGCTATATCATCGGTGATGTCATCAAATTTACCAGCATTGATCCGCATGAGATTAAAATCACGGGTAGAACGAAGTTCTTTTTGAATGTGGTAGGATCTCAGTTGTCGGAAGAGAAAATGGATGCAGCGATAGTTGAAGTAAGTAATCAGTTAGAAGTTGAGGTGAGTGAGTATATGGTAGGGGCGCTGCAGGATGATAAGGGGGAATATTATCATCAATGGGTTGTGGTTTCTGATGATGAAATAGACAATCTAACATTTAGAAATCAACTGGATGATGAGCTAAAAAGCGCAAACAACAATTATAAAGTAGCTAGAGGGAAAGCACTACATGATGTGAGAGTTGAAAGTATCTCTAAAGCTCAATATCACGCATATTTAGAATCCACTAAAAAGAAAGGCGGACAGGTGAAAACTCCTAAAGTGATGGGAAAAGAGAAACTAGAAGCAGTAATGCAATTTATCTCATCAAATGCCTGATGCTTCTATTTCGAGGGATTCAATTTCTTCCAATGGCATGTAGAATTCCTTGATTTTGTCCTGGTACGAACTGTCTTTGAATTCACTCTCCATTAGAAATCGCTTGCTTGCTAGAATTTCTTCTTTAAAACCATATTTAATAGCGATTTGATCTGCGGCATGTTCCACTTTACGTTTGAAATCATCAAACCACATGTATTTGATGCCAAATTCAATCATTTCTAAATTGGAATGGGGTTGATAATCAACTAAATGTCCTAGCTCATGAGCAAACCACCCCATTAAGATGTCTTCAGATAAATCTTCAAGTCTAGTATCACTGTCTCGTACAAATTCACCGATTTTGACTTGATATTTTTTAACACCATTGAACAAATTGTCCATCCCTACAATGGGTTGTGCCTGCATGGTTGACTCTTTGATCTGTCCCTGAACCAACACAATTTGGTAATCATGCAAGCTGTGATAGCGCTCAACTACTTTTTCAAACGCACGAATGATCTTTTCACTTTTGATGTTTTCAGCGGTGACATTTTTGGCATTTGTGATTTGTGTGAATGGTTTCTCTGCAGGGGTAATGGCAAATAGCATGGCTGCTCCTGCTGGAAAAACCAGTCGGACAAGAGATAACCAAATGAAATGTAAGGACTTAGTAATTATCATCACTCAAATAAACAGTGTACTTCAATAATCGTTCCATCATATTGGATGGAAGGGAATAAAATAAGCTGGAAGAGCATCAAATTTAACAATTAAGCAATTCATCCTATCTTCACATCGATGAATAACCCTTTATCAACGAGTAAGAGAGCCCAAATCATGTTAACCTGCACACGATTATTTCGAAAATCCGGGTATGCAGGCACGTCTATGCAGGACATTGCCAATGAACTGGGAATAAAGCCTGCTAGTCTTTACAATCACATTTCTTCAAAGCAGGACATATTGGTGGAGTTATTGTCTTATGGAGCTAATCTATTTGTTGATGGAATGAAAGACATTAAGCAGTCGCAGCTAAATGATTTACAAAAATTAGAACGGCT
>CAXEKM010000460.1:0-1594 GCA_963996645.1 uncultured Marinoscillum sp. | reverse complement strand
CACTGATTGGCAAGATGAAATCTATCATCAAGCGATTACTTACAACAATGCTTTGTCATTTTCTAAGAGTACCAACTCTGGAAGCTATTATGTTTCGATAGGCAGAATGGATCAGGAAGGCATTGTGAACAACAGTAGCCTAACAAGAACAACTGGTCGTATCAACGCATCTGAGTCATTTCTGGATGATGAGAGATTAAAAGTTAAGCTTCACTTAACAGCTAGTGAAATTACGGACAAAGGTGTGCCTACCAGTGACGATGGAGGTTCTAACGGTCAGTTGATCATCCATACATTGATGGCCAACCCAACGTGGCCACTAAGAGATGCTGATGGCGAGTACACCAATTTCAATATGAACGCTCACTACAATCCAGCTTATTTGTTGAGCATTTTTGAAGATGAAACACGTACGACAAGAGTGCTGAGTAACCTGGAGGCTTCATTCAGAATCATCGAAGGTTTAGAATACAAATTGAATGTGGGTATCGACAGATCTGTATCTGAGAGAAATACAACGATCTACCCGAACCTAACCGATTTGAATGCGACTGGAAGATATGTACAAAGTAATTTGGAGTCTCAAAACTCATTGCTAGAGCACTATTTGACTTACAATAAGTTATTCGGAAGACATGGTTTCACTTTGTTGGGTGGATTCTCTTATCAGAAATTTGACCGCTCAGGGACTTCATTTGCTTTAGTGGATATCGCTGATCAGGAAGATGGCGTTCCTCCAATGTACAATCCGGGTTATGCAGGTCTTCAGTCTGGTGTTTCTGGTTATGCTCAGGTGAATGAGTTGCAGTCTTATTTCGGACGTTTGAATTATGGATTTAAGGATCGTTACTTGTTCACAGCGTCGATGAGAGCCGATGGTTCAACTCGATTCGGTGAGAATAATAAGTATGGCTATTTCCCTTCATTCGCAGCGGGATGGACTATTTCTGATGAAGCGTTTATGCAAGGTATTCCAGCTTTGGAGAACTTGAAATTGCGTGCTAGCTGGGGACAGACTGGTAACCAGGAAGTTCAGAATAAAATTACACAAGCAAGTTATTCGCTATCTGGTGGTGACGGTTACTATCTGTACGATGATTTAGCGTTGGTAAATGGTTTATCTGTTACCAGAACTCCAAATCCTGATTTGAAATGGGAAGTTTCTACTCAGTTGGATTTTGGTATTGACTTCAATTTATGGAGTGGAAAGCTGTACGGTACGTTAGATTATTACAACAAAACGACCACCGATGCGATTTTGAACATCCCTTCTCAACCATTAAGTCCAACTGCTGATGTATGGGTGAATATTGATGGAGAAATCGTAAATCAAGGTATTGAGTTTATGTTAGGTTACAGCTTTAAGGTTGATTACGACAGACCCGTAAAAAGTTATAAAAATCCAAGATACTTATAAAATTAAAAACCTTTCACTTAGGTGAAATTAAATAAAATGAATATGAAAAAAATATTATTTTTAAGTTAAGTAGTTACTTTTTTGTTAAGTGGCTGTGCTGGATCTGGAAACGGAGAGTTAATTGGAGGAAAAGATAGATTGGTTTGGAATCCTACAGATCCTTATGGAATGGTGTTT
>CAXEKM010000459.1:0-6818 GCA_963996645.1 uncultured Marinoscillum sp. | reverse complement strand
ATTGGCTTATTAGGTTTTGGAATCTTGTTTTGGCAGACAAATACATTGACAGTCCTTTTGTCAATTGTATCAATGATTCTTTACTCCTTTGTTTACACTCCATTGAAAAGAGTAGGGCCTATTGCTGTATTTGTTGGTGCGATACCAGGAGCTTTACCTCCATTGTTGGGTTGGGTAGCGGCTACAGGTTCTATTTCCCATGAAGCGCTAATCATTTTTGGAATTCAATTTATCTGGCAATTCCCTCATTTCTGGGCGATTGCATGGGTAGCTGACGAAGATTATAAAAAAGCTGGGTTTAAATTACTTCCGGCAGGAGGTAAGCAGGATTTGAATACAGCTATTAATATAATGATCTATACATTGTTTTTACTTCCACTTGGTCTACTACCAACCTATTTTGGTTTGGTAGGGATAACTAGTGGTGTAATCGTAACAATTTGTGGAGTATTATTCCTTGCTCAAACTTTTTCATTAATGAAAGACAACTCAAGGAAGTCCGCACTGAAGATTATGTTTGGATCATTCATTTATTTACCGATTGTGCAGATCGCTTATTTATTGGATAAGTTATAAGATATGGATAAGGCAGCAGATATACCTTTAATAGGAAAGGCTCGTGTGAAGTCGGTTCATCCCAAGAAGTTCGGGATGTGGTTATTTATAGTAAGTGTTTTGATGCTTTTTGCCGCTTTGACAAGTGCTTATGTGGTGAAAAAAGCTGAAGGAGACTGGTTAATCTTTGAATTTCCAAAGTTGTTCATGATTACTTCGATTGTTATTGTGATCAGTAGTATTACGATGCAATTTGCTTATTGGAATGCTAAAAAGAACAATTTATTAGGTCTTCGAATTAATCTCGCACTTACTGCGGTTTTGGCTATTGCTTTTGTAATAGGTCAATGGTATTCCTGGGAAGAATTAGTTGCTCAGGATGTGTATTGGGTAGGAAACGTGGCAGGATCCTTTATTTATTTATTTACGGGATTGCACGGTCTTCACCTTATTGGGGGAATAATATTCCTTACAGTAGTACTTGTTAATGCTTTTAAATATAAAGTTCATTCGAAAAGTATGGCACAAATTGAAATGTGTACCACATACTGGCACTTTCTGGGTGGACTTTGGTTGTATTTATACTTATTTTTGATTCTGAATAATTAGACTAACTTAACTATGGCAAACACTGCAGTGGTAGTAAACGAGGGAAGCCCTTGGCGTGGTGGAGTAGAGCCTATGAAAGCTAGCTACGGCAAGCTTATGATGTGGTTCTTCCTACTTTCTGATGCATTTACATTTTCAGCTTTATTGATCACGTACGGAATGATCAGATACAGTCACCCAGCATTCGAAGGTGCTATTTCTGATTTTGCGTTTTCACAAGAATACTGGCCTATTCCAGAGATGGTTTTTGACGCGATTCCATTTGTACATGGAATTCACGCACCATTAGTTTTCGTAGGTATCATGACGTTCATTCTCATTTTGAGTAGTGTAACAATGGTACTTGCTGTAGAAGCTGGTCATAGAATGGATAAACAAGCTGTAGAAAAGTGGATGCTTTGGACTATCGTTGGGGGTTTGATGTTCTTAGGCTGTCAGGCCTGGGAATGGTCTCACTTTATTGCAGGAACTGACTTAGCTAAAAATGTAGGAAGTAACTTGCTACAAGGTGCTAGTCTTACTGCTAATCAGTACGGTCCTTCAAACTTTGCAGCTCTATTCTTCTTTATTACAGGATTCCACGGATTCCACGTATTCAGTGGAGTGGTTATCAACTTCGCTATCTTCTATCAGGTAACTGTTGGAAAGATGGAGAGAGTAGGTCACTACGAAATGGTAGAGAAAGTTGGTCTTTACTGGCACTTTGTAGACCTTGTATGGGTATTCGTATTTACCTTCTTCTACCTTATCTAACTTTAACCCGATCTTAAAAAATGGAACATCAAACAAGTAACGTTCAAGTAATCCCAGCTGACAAAGCGAAGATCATGAAGATCTGGAAAGTAGCTGGTATATTAGCAGCGATCACAATCGTAGAATTTATTATCGCGTTTACAGTGCCTGCAGGTGGAGCAAAAAGCTTTGTCTTCATCGCATTGACGATTTGGAAAGCATTCTATATTGTTTCTGAGTTCATGCACTTAGGTCATGAGAAGAAATCATTGATCATGTCTATTTTATTGCCTTTATTATTTGTGATTTTCTTGATCTTCATCTTGATGGTTCAAGGAGCATCTATACTTGAGGTATTACATTAATTGAATCAATTATAAGAACATATAAAGATCATGTCATTCTTGAAGTGGCATGATTTTTTTTTAAGCTATGAATCGTAGGAAATTACTAGTTGTTGGCTTCTTCATCGTTGTATTTGGTTTTCCTGTTACGTGGTATTTATTTCTCCAGGCCTTTGGTGAAAATAAATTTGATTTACCTGTAATCGAAAAAGCCTATACAGAATGTGAAGAACCTGCTAATTTTGCGATCTTAAGATTAGATAGTTTGGCAGCCCGATCCAAACCAAATGAAAGACAAAGAGTTATTACGAAGCTGATGGATATAGGAGAGGTAAAGTTAGTAGAAGGAAGCAGTGAAAGCTGCAAGTGGTCTTACCCAATGAGTTTTGTAGATCATGATGGAATGATTCGTGGGATTTATGACTTTAATAGAGAAGAAGTGGATCGTTTAATGGCAGAGGTGGATATTTACGTTTTAAATTTCAGAAATGGAACAAGTACTAGAGAGCAATAAGACTTATCTAAGAGTCATACAGGTCGTTTCTGTTTTGATTCCGGTAGTGGTGGCGATCCTATTATTCGCTCCCTTTAATTTGGCTTTAGGAGATCAGGCATGGGTAAAAGCCTTGCCTGGAGTAAATGCGATTATTAACACATTGACCACTGTGTTGTTGGTGTTTGCGTTGATCGCTATCAAAAGCAATAATATTGAACTTCATCGTGCGCTGATGATGAGCGCATTGGCTCTCGGAGCATTATTTTTGGTTTCTTATGTGATTTATCATGCGAGTACTACTTCTACAGTATTTGGAGATATGGATCACAATGGTGTTTTAAGTGACACTGAAAGAGCTGAATTGGGTTCTATGCGTGCAATCTATCTTGTGACTTTATTGTCGCATATCGGCTTATCTATCGTAGTAGTTCCATTCGTATTGTTGGCTTTCTATTATGCATTGTCTAATCAAATAGAGAAGCATAAGAAAATCGTTAAGTACACGTATCCTGTATGGTTATACGTTTCTGTAACAGGAGTTTTGGTCTATTTGATGATAAGTCCTTACTACGCCTGAACTGAAACTTTTTAAATTAGGTTAGAAAGATATGAAGTTATTAACCAGAGTCTTTTTATTTCTAGGAGCGATGAGTCTTCCATTTTTGGACTTTGCTCAATGTGTAATGTGTCGGACACAAGTGGTAAACAATGTAAGCCATGGTGAGACTTCATTAGCTGCAGGTCTTAATTTTGGTATTATATACTTGTTTGTGACACCATACATCGCAATTTCTGTGATTGCATTTTTCTGGTTTAAAAAAGCTAAAGTAAATGAGCCAAAAAGGTCCCTTGCTAGCCGCCTTAGAGGGTAAATGCCCTCGCTGTAGAAAAGGAGATATGTTCCAGTATCCGCTCTACAAAATCTCAAAATTTCACAAGGTTCATGACAATTGCCCACACTGTGGAATGCAATACGAAATAGAACCTGGATTTTTTTATGGAGCCATGTACGTTAGTTATGCGCTATCAGTAGGGATCTTCCTTACTACAGCATTTTTGGTGACTATGTTCCTGGAGAATCCATCCATTAAAACTTATATTCTATCAGTAGTCATTGTGGCATTGGTTTTGTACCCAATTAACTTTAGGTATTCGAGGATACTTTTTGCTCATGTTTTTGGAGGGATAAAATACGACCCAAGCAAATAATGTATCTTCGGAGTATTATCTGAAGTATGCAGCGAATCAATCTAACGTTTGGAATCCTTATTGGTGTATTGTTGTGCTCATTGCTTGTAGTACACTTCTACCAACCTTCGGCTGAATCCATATCAGAAGGCATTTCAGAGCGTACAGAACAACTTCTGGATCTGCAGTTGGCAGATATTCAGGAGTTTGAAAATCAATTGTCGGTTTATACCAATCCTTTCGGGATATCTGATGATGACCAGTTTGAAAAGCGTGTATTCCTAAATGGGGGTCTGATTTATTGGAATACCACCGATTATTTGCCAGAGTATACCGCTTTAAAGAAGCAGGCTTCACTTTATACCATTCAGGATGCTACAGGGCTGAAAATTGTCAGAAGGCAAGAGGTAGTGGCTAATAAGGATCTAATTGAGATATTTTCGATCATCAATGTCTTTTCCATTCCTCCAGTCAACAATCAATACCTGGAGAATCGCTATAATCAACTGTTATTTGAAAATCAGAAAGTTTCTATAGAGGAAGATGGACAACATAAAGTAAGCTATCAAGGACAAAAGTTATTTAGTTATACTATCGGAGAGCAGAATCAACAGTTCAATGAATGGATTGAACTCGTAGTGCTCTTGATGATCGTTGCTTTAGCCGTATCATGGATATTACAAGTAGGGGCAGAGTCTAGTTGGTTGTGGGGTATTGCTGTCCTGGTTCTGGGGAGATTGGTATTATTCGGCTGGTCGATAATGAGTGTGTCTTCACTCACCATATTCAATCCCATTTACTTCACTAGTGGATCATTGAATCATTCATTAGGTGATTTGGCTTTGAATACATTGCTGGTACTTATTTCCTTATCACTAATCTATGTACGCTTTGCTAAGCAGGTAATAAGTAAGGGACGCCAATTGTCAGGATCAGATGATTTGTCTTCGGTAATTGTTTCTGTATTAGGACTCGTAGGGTTTACCTATCTGTTTTATGAGAGCGTTTGGTTGATTCTAGAGCACAGTCAAGTCAATCTGGATATCAGTGACTCGATTCAATTTGATGAACTAAGAATTGTTGCCTATTTGGTGGTAGTGCTTGTTGCCATGAGCTTTTTAGTAGTCATTACATTGGCAATGCAAGTGTTTTATGTTAGTCGGGTGAATAGGGCACGATTCTTTTTATTTCTGATCATAGCGGCTGTTATTGGAGGCTTACTCTTTGGCAATGATCTGTGGCTTCCATTGGCCATTTTAGTCTTGATGACCTTTCTGATACAGGTGTTTAATCTGGTCACAACCATTAATACATTAAGATATCAGTCATTCGTATATCTAGTCATCGTATTTGCCTTTTTATCATCGATATTTTCCTTTTCTATCTACAAACATTACGAACGTGATCAATTGATTGCCAAAGAGCGATTTGCAAGTCGATTATTGATTCGAAATGACATCTTAGGTGAATATTATCTTTCTCAGATATTGGAGGAAATAGCTAACGATCGCTATGTGAGAACAAGGTTACTGAGCAGACTTCTTGCTCGCCAAAATATCAGAGAAAAGATCAAGCGACAATTCCTTTCTTCCTATTTCAAGAAGTATGATATCGATGTGTACTTGTTTGATGCGGAAGGAGCTTCTTTACAGGATGACAACCGGAACTATGAACAATGGCGCAAGGAGTATGCCTATGATAGCTTACGCACCGATTATGAAAATATCTACTTTATAGAAGACAAAGCAGAGAACGTTAGGAATAAGTACGTCTGTTATCTGGATATCTCGGCATATGGGAGAGATGTCGGTCATATTGTACTTGACCTTACCTTGAAGAAGTTCATCCCGTTGAGTGTATTCCCAGAACTATTACTGGAAAGTAAGTATTACATGGGTGCCAATGAGGAGTTTGACTATGGTGTATTTAAAAATGGAGAGATCCTCTACAAACAAGGGCGAGTTACTTTTGAAAACAAGCTATACAGTTCTGATTTTAAAAATCCTGAATTGTACGAAGACGGAATAGAGCAGGAAGGTTACCATTATTATGGAATGAAGACGAGTGATGGCCGAATCATGATCATCGTGTCTCCTACATACGATTTTCAGGCAGTTTTATCGAATCTCAGTTTCGTCTTCTTGTTGATGTTATTCTTTGTAGCGTTTTTGTTTTTAGTTGGGCGAGTAACATCAAATCGGGCTCCATTCAATTTGTCTACCAAGATCCAGTTGTTCCTGGGATTATCCTTCCTGGTTCCGATGATCATTGTAAGTGCTGCTTTAATCAATACATTGAACTCATCTTACAAGGAGGAAATAGATCGTAATTTCAGGAAACGCTCATTCAACATCGCAGAGAATATTTTGGATCAGTCCGAAGCTTATTTCTCCAGTTTGATCAATATTGATGACTATGCCAATGAAGTCTCCAAAGCTGCTGCGATCGCTCAGTCGGATTTGAATATTTACGATGTAGATGGTAGACTAGTAACCACTTCTCAACCGGAGATTTTCAGACTTGGGTTATTGTCAGGATTGCTTAACCCTGAAGCACTTTATAAAATCAACCAAAAGAGAGAGCAAAACATTATTGCCGATCAACATATTGGGACTTTGGACTTCAAGACCTCTTATACGGCTTTAAGGTCTTATAAAGATGGACGAGTATTGGGAATATTGGCTATGCCGTATTTTGATAGCAAAAACCATCTTAGGAGACAGCAGGTGGAGGTATTCAACAATCTGGTGGTTATTTTCTCCTTCATCTTCCTTATTTCATTGATTGGAGGAAACTTTATCATCGGTCAACTAGTGAAGCCTCTGAAGAAAATTGGAGACCGTATCAGTAAAACAAGTCTTCAGGAAACGAACCAGCCCATTCAATATGAAGCT
>CAXEKM010000458.1:0-4007 GCA_963996645.1 uncultured Marinoscillum sp. | reverse complement strand
GATCTCATGATTGTCACCTCTAAAGGCAGCTGTCAATTTGAATGCCTCTCCTAATTCCTGCTCAATTTGCCCGTATACACCTAATTGATTGACGATGATTGGATCATTTCCATCATTATCTAATAAGTAAGTTCCTTTACTATTAGCATTGTCACGCTGATATTGTGCACCTACGACCACTCCTGTAGAACCAAATTTTTCATGATACTGCACCTCTGCGTTTAGTCTTTTAGACTCATCGTCAAAAGGAGCACCATAAGCCTTATCAAGTGATAATTGCTCTGCCTCTGCCTCACTCATTCCCGCATCGATAAATGCATAGTAGTTTTTAGTACGTTGATCAATCGCATAAGTACCATCAGTATAACTGGTCGTATTGTACACTTGAGCAAAGAACCTGTTGGAAGTATATCGAGCGTGGATATACCCAATTTTCCAATCCTTAATTTGGTTTCTACCTACGTTGGTAGGAGATAAATAAGTACTGTTACTACCTCCAGCTGAGATTATGATATCAGAAGCATTTGGCAAGCTGATATAGGCAGCAGCCTCTCCTCTTAAGAACTCAATATTGTTGTCTAATTTATACTCTTCATAACCTTCTTTGATTCCATCTCCATTTCTATCAATGTAAACAGAATCGGCAAAGTCAAACTCCTCAGCTCTGGTATACTCTCCAGATACTTTGAAAGACAACACATCATTAACTACCTGAGCATGACGGAATCTAGCTGTGAACATGCTTTGATTACCAGCGCCAACCGCGACAGTCGTTCCTTGAGAGGATCTAGGATCTTTAGTAATGGTATGAACTAATCCATTGTGAGCATTTGGACCATAAAGTGCTGCATTTGGACCCAAAATTACCTCCACTCGCTCTACATCTTCTTTAACCTGAGTAGTCAATGGACCCATAGGAAGTCCAGTCGCAATTAATGTTGCGAAGCGACCATCATTTACCTGAAGGTTCTTTGAGTTGAAGTTACTGTTGAAACCTCTAATATTAATACCTGTACCGACTACCCCTGCACGAACAAAGTCCACTCCTTTTACTCGAGCTAATAATTCACCCGGGTTAAATGATGGTAACTCTTCAAGGTCTTTGGCTGATATAATCTCTATGGTAGCAGGAGTTTCTGTTACTTTTTCTGCTTGTCTGGTACCAGAAACAACCACCTGATCAAAAGCAAATATGGCTTCTTCCATGGATAAGTTTCCGAGGCTCAAATCAGCACCTGATACTGTTATTTTTTTACTAAACTCGGCATATCCGACATAAGTTATGGTCAATGTATAGGAACCATCTTCCACTCCCTGAATCGTGAATTTTCCGCTAGCGTCTGTAGTTGCTCCTTTTGAAGTGCCGCTCAACATGGCAGTTGCACCGATTAAAGGATCGCCAGACTCTATATCCATCACTGAACCGCTTACAGCTGATTGGCTGTAGGACCGAAAGCAGACAAATAACATGCCTACAAATAAGATGGTAAAGGTCTTTTTCATTTTTGAAAGTTTTTTAGGTTGTTTTTTAAATCTTATTCAATAAACCTAGAAAAAGCATGGGTCTAAATATAAATATCATAACAATAGAAGCTATTGACTTTATTTAGATCACAACAACCCTAAAACCTTATATCACTGAATAACAGATACTTACATACATAAATCAAGGGATGGACTTTATTTCTACAATTATCGACTATCAATCCCATCAACCACTAAAATATTCTCAATTACCACCCAATATCCATAGATGATAATAGCTAATAAATAAATAAAAGAGCAATATTTTAACAATAAGACAATTTACCCAATAGAACAATCCATCAGACTCTTACAGTGTATTATAAAACTATGGGTGGACTTTTAGACCTTTTCCTTTTGATAAAGGCGAGTTTTGGCCATTACCACAGTACGTGGCACGTAGGTTTCAAGCTCAGACAGAACCTGATTCAAAATAAATGTTTTGTGGGGATCATCCAGGTAATCCTGAGAGAATTGAACGATGGATTCAACTAATTCTTTGGACTCGATTTTCCCAACCTTCAACAGAGCAATTTCATAATACCAACGAATGGTAGGGAGATAAATTGACTTCTTACTATCCTCTTCGTCATGAAGGATCAGATCATATTTCTTGAACGTCTGAAGCACCTTTTGATACTTCTCTTGTTTGATCAATGCCTGGATGTAGGCGGTAAAGAAGGAATACCATCGTTGGTTCAAAATATCATCTGAATGTATACGCAAGAAACTATCTGCCAGCATCTCTCCTCGCTGAGGCTGATTATTCAGATTCAAACACTTGATATAGAAAGAGATAAAGCCAATTTTATGATAGAAGTTACTGGACTTCTGTACTTCAGCGAATGACTCTTTCAAAAGGTTTAATGCCTCCTCAATCTTCCCTCTTCGAATCAAAATAGAGCTAAAGTTACTTAGATACTGCACATGATCAGAGTTCTTCTGACGAATGGATAAGTACCCATACTCCTCAGCCTGCTGCAATACATCAAACTTGCTATGCAGCATCAATCTGTTCGCATAGTAGTTGTATAATATACGACGCGTATAGAACATCCCTTTTGCCAAAAGAACATCCAACTGATCGTAAACTTGCTTTAACTTATTGAACTCTCGGCTGTTGAAATACAAAAATGTCAAACGAACTACTGCCATGTAGCGATTGAATCCATCCAACTGACTATCACCAAACAGGCCTAACAACCAATCCTCCCAGTGTAGGGAATCTCCTTTTTTCTCTTTGAACTGATTGATAATATCTACAGTAGCCTGATGTAGTTTGGCATTAACTTCTTTACTATAATCGTACTGAACCTGGTATTTCTCAATGAATTGGTTCACTTCCTGATAGTCCTTATGACGTAATCGAATCAACAGGTAATGCCTATAATTGATGGACAATTCAAAGAACTTCATGAAGTTATGAATCGGGTGTTTGTAATTTTTGATGCGACGCAGCAACACCTTTTCCTCTTCATGGCTGATAGCATCCGTAATCACTTTACGATCCATCTCATTGATCCACTGGAAGTATTTATCCACGTCGATTCCATCCAGCTTTCGCTGAATCCAGTCCATCAAGCTAGAATATTTTCGCTTATTGATGGCTGTATTAAATGCCGTTTGATTTTGCTGCTGATGCGCGTTATCACGCAATCTTTTAAGGATTTCTACTTTCTGGGCGTCTTCAAACTGCTCAATGCCAAGCAAATAATCTGCCTCATGAGGCAGGATCTCCTTAGCAAATGCTGTAAATTTTTTCAGTTTGATTTTTTCCACGTCGAATCAGATTATTCTTCTAGAAAGCTATCGATAATTTTGTTAACCACCTCAGGCTGATCATAAGTCATAAAATGACCACACTCAGGCACTAACGTTAATGAAGCATTTTGTAGTTGCTCTACTCCATTTTCTGCTACAGATTTTGTGGTCAACTGAGGATTCAAATAGCGATTAGGAATCAAGGCATCATTGGCTCCATAGGCCACTAATGTTCTTGTTTTTAGCTCTTTTAATCGCGCAAAAATAGGTTCATCTAACATTCCGCTCACACTGCGTACTACAGATTGGCCATAAAGCCTGAAATCAGAAGCTTCTTTCATCTTTAATCGATCTTCGATCATAAACTCAACTGTTTCGGGCATATCAAAGAAGTTCAGCTTCCAGTTAGCTCGTACCTGATCATCTGTTGCACCACAGATCACATCAACGGTAGTTGCTGCTTTCAATAAGGCGGCTTGCTGTTCTGTAAAAGTCTCAAATCCTGCTGGTGCCAGAAGAATCAATTCTTTAAACAACTCAGGATATTCCAAAACGGTGGTTACCGCTATCTGACCACCCATACTATGCCCTACAAGTACCGGATTCTCTATTTCAAGTTCAGTAATGAAATTTCTTATCACATTGGCATAAAATGACATAGTTGCCGGATAATCTCCTTTGGAAGAACGGCCATATCCTGGCAGATCCAACGCAATACATCT
>CAXEKM010000457.1:0-4151 GCA_963996645.1 uncultured Marinoscillum sp. | reverse complement strand
CCATAACAGGCATCATCAAATCAGTAATGATTAGTTCTACAGATCTGATATTCAATATCTCCAAAGCTTCCTGGCCATTTTCTGTAGCAATTACTTCAAAATGTTCCCAAAGTACTTCCAGTATATAATCTCGAACATCCGGATGATCTTCTACCAACAAAACCAGTGGTTTGTGAGTGGTCATTTCAAGCGGAACTGTCTTATGACTCTTCTGATGAGTTGAAATAGAAATGGACTCTTCTGGCTCCATTGGAATAGCTATTTCCTCACCCATTTCAACAGAGATAAGTGGCAACTCGATGATAAATTCGGCTCCTTCACCCAATGTACTTTCTACGCTAACAGATCCATCATGCAATTGAACTAGTTCTTTCACTACATTTAACCCAATACCTAGTCCTTCATGCAGATCGTATGAATTACTGGCTTGAAAACTGCGATTGAAAACCTCCGTAATGTCCTCCTCCGAGATTCCACGACCATTATCCTTTACATGGATTAATAGTCTATTCTCATTTCGAGTTAAAAACACTTTTATCCAACCTCCTGTATCTGTAAACTTGATGGCATTAGATATGAGGTTATATACTACACGTTCTATATAGTGAGGGTCGAACTTGGTACTTTCAGATTCTTCAAATTCGCTTTCAAATTCTAAAGTCAGCCTTTTCTGATCTAAAGCTGAGCTGAACAAGTTCACCACACGTCTGAAAAAACTATTGATGCTTACAGGTCTGTGTTGCAGTTTCACCTGGCCTTCTTCAATCTCTACAAGATCGTTAATCTCATTCGTTAATCTAACCAGGCTCTCACTGTCACTCTGTAATTTTTCAATGAATCCTTCTGCAGCATTGGAAAAATGCGAAGATTCATCATTTTTCAACTGTTTTACACGACCGGAGAGCAACATAATGGGTGTTCTAAGATCATGAGAGATGTTGGCAAAGAATCGAGATTTAAAAGCCCCCAACCGCTCCAACTTGTTTGCTCTCAGAGACAATTCTTCGTTCGCCGCAGCTAATTGAGCGGTTTGAATATCAACCAAATCTTTGAGTTCATTCTGCCTATCAATCAGTGATTTCACTCGTAATTTGTATGCTAAATAAGCCAGAGCTACAGCAATTAGAGCGTATAGAATTAATGCTAAATCTGACAGATACCATGCTTTTCGAATTCTAAAAGTCAAGCCAACTGGCTCTATAACATTTCCTGAGCTAGATGTTGCCCTTACTTTAAAATCATATACATCAGGTGACATTTTAGTGAAATGGACAAATCGATCCGAAGACCATGGTGACCATCCTGACTCTTCATTCAATTGGTAGCTGTACATGACAGAACCATCATCTTGAGTAGAATTCAGCGTAAAGGCGATGCGAATATTGTTTTCATCGTGTTGAAAAACATAGTCTTCATCATCTGGACTATAATTAGTCCTGTCTCCATTAATCTGAATCTGCCGAATAGCAATTTTTTCGTTATGTATTGCTTGCTGTTGATTGGATTGATGATAACTAATTATTCCTGATGACCCACCAATCCAAATCTCATTTCGGCTAGAAATCATAGCAATAGAAGATGGTTCAAACCCTGAATAAAGTGAAGGCCCTTGACTCTCTATATTGCCCTCGTCAAACTGTAGCTGCTCTGTTTGATAATTTCCCTGGGAATCCTCATAGCTTATAAATATGGTAGAGTCCTGTTGAGGTTGCACAAGCACAATTTTGTCTAACTCCCTCATTAATGTCAATTCACCAATAAGTTCTTGATTGAGTTGGTTATCTAATTGGAAGACCTGCTTAGTCTGACCACTTACAGAGAATACTTCATTGTTTTGCTTTATTAGAAAAGAGTTATTATTTAGTGCAATCGATTTAAGGAATTGAGCATCTATGGAATCCTCATTAATGTTTAACTGAAGTTGAACTAATCGATCATCTATGGTCAAGGCTAAAAATGAATCATGTCCAGTAGGTACTACTTGAGTAACCTTTCGGGTAATTTCAGGCAAAGTATAAACTAAAGGGTTTTCATTTCGTAAATCCAAAACATGAAGTCGGTGATAAAAACCTTTACATAGAAAGACTCCTTCCACATTTGTAGCCAATGCATCTCTGAAAGAGGCAATTTTTGATACAAGTTTAATTTGATCATCCTGCTGGATTTCATAAAGGCCGTCAAGACTACACATTAACAATCTCCCCTGATATCTAAACAACCAGGTACAATCTACCAAAGGACTATTATTGATTTGGTCAATAGACAATTTCGTATTAGCCTGTGTAATTCGAAAAACACCTCCATTGGTGGTAACATATATGTTTGGCTCTTCCAAAATCACACAAGTAACCTGCCCAGAAATACCAAACTCAGAGCCTATGGATTTATAAGGAGAGTAATAGGCAATTTTAAATATCCCGTTCTTCGACCCCATCCAAAGATGATTGTTAATTTCTCGGACAAACAACGATTGATTGACTCCAAGACCATTGCTCGAATCAAACCGAAACACTTCTTTACCTTCAGGATTAATGATTACTAACCCATTGCCCATTGTAGCTATTGCATAGTTACCATCAGAGAGGTAATCACCGTCATATATTTTGTTGGCTAATAAATATTGGTCAACCTCCGTTTTTAATGGACGCACTTGCTCACCATCATAAACATATAATCCTTGAAACCTGGTAGCAATTAGAATTTCATTAGCACCATATGGATAAAATCCATTGATTTTCACATTCGCCAATTGCTCAGTGTTAGGCAACATGTGTAAGCCTCCACTATCAACATAAGCCAATCCAAGTCCTCTTGCACGAGTGTAAACAGTATCCCTAACGCTAAATGCAATATCAAAACCACCATCATTCGGAGAGTCGATCACTTTGATCTCCTTATGATCATAAAAAAACAAATATTTCTTACTCCTGAAAACTATCCCTGTGCTACCAACAGCAATTTCCCAAACCACATTAAAATCACGTTTATCTTGGGGAACTAATTCAAGCATGGACTCATAAACAGGCAACCCATTTTCACCTGGAATTAATCTTCCAAAGTCTGCATTGGCACCGACGAATACCTGACCGCTTTTATCTTTCTCTAACCAATAGGGAAATCGGTGATCATCCAAAGGAACCTTTGACCAGGATACACCATCATATCTTAAAATACCTTCTTCATTTGCAACATAAAGGATGTCCAAACTATCACTGACTATGGACCAGTTGCGATTGGCTCCATCGTATTCCTGCGGAGAAAAGTATTTAATTGGTGGTAGACCTAAACTTTGAGCTTGAGATGAAAAGGACAGACTCCAACCCAGAATAAAGGTGAATACGAAAATGAAAAGGTACTTAAGTCCAATTCTCATGTACGGAGGCGATCTGCTTTGTTTGACGGTTAGACAATACTATTAATTGTCCTGCACAAAATCTTAAGTTATTAGTGCTTTTTCATCAAATACTAGTTGAGTTAACCAAAACAGTCGTTCAACGTCGCGTTTATGTTATTTGTCAATTCTCTTTTCTGCCTTAAAAAAATAAACCGGCCCCCTTCTGGGTCCGGTTACCGCCTTGACCTGGATCAAAGCCCGCCTTAGCATTTTTGCTTAATCTTTCAAAAGCAACTGATTATGATTAGTGCTTAAGAATGATTCGTTGTTTACCTATTTCCTTACCACGGTTATCAAATATTCTTACGATGTATACAGCGATTGGGTATATCCACTTGTTTGTTAGTTGACATAGCTTTTTGCAAAACCCCTTCCTGATCATAGATATGCGCTTTGATGCCCTGCACAGACTCAATCATGACAAACAGATGCGAAGGGTTAGGATATACTTTTACCACAATTGATTCCGGCAATCCCAATATCTCAACAGATGTGATCACCAAAATAGCTGTTTCCGTTCCTTCAAAGTTGACCTCATCAATTGTCACCACTATCTCATAGTTTCCTGCTGCAGATGGTACTTCAGTACGCCAGCATACTTGTCCAAACTATTTTTCAATCGGTTCGGAAAACGGCCCACTGACTTCTTAAAAAAAAACAGACCCCCTCTATTACCGCGACGTACTCAGGGATCTGCCGAACTAACCTTCCTAAAAGGTTAGGTTATGATTGCCTTCTGCTATCTCGAATCTTCTTG
>CAXEKM010000456.1:0-3335 GCA_963996645.1 uncultured Marinoscillum sp. | reverse complement strand
TTTGCCGATTCATCGGCATTACCAGTGTATATCCTTAGTCAGCAAACTAGCAAACATGTGACCGTTGCATTGTCTGGTGATGGCGCAGATGAAATCTTTTCCGGATATAACAAGCACAGCGCCTGGTTGATGAGCCAGCAGCAGTCTGCTAGAAATGGATTGATTAAATCGCTTGGCCCACTTTGGTCTGCATTGCCACATTCCAGAAATAATAAACTCACCAATACTTTTCGACAGCTAGATCGATTTGCTCAGTTGCAAGGATTGACTTTGCCTGAACGTTATTGGTATTTGGCTAGCTTCATTCAGAAGTCTTCAGTAAATCAATTGCTGAAATCAGATTATCAGTCCGACACGGAAGAGATGGAAAAAGAGTTTACTCAACTGATTTCTTCAGGACATATTAATGAGGTGTTAGCTTCAGATGCACAAATGGTGTTGCAAGGAGACATGCTTCAAAAAGTTGATCTGATGTCTATGGCCAATAGTTTGGAGGTTAGGGTGCCGTTTTTGGATCATCGTGTGGTGGCTTTGGCATTCCAAATGGAACAGGATATGAAGATCAAGGGGAATCAACGAAAGATTGTTTTAAGAGAAGCTTTCAGAGATTATTTGCCAGAGGAGCTTTATTCCCGACCAAAGCACGGATTTGAAGTTCCATTGTTGGATTGGTTTAGAAAAGAACTGAGTAGCGAACTTGATCAGTTTGTTTTCAATCAACAGTTGATTGAGTCACAAGGAATATTTGAGTGGAAACAAATCGCCCGAATCAAAAAGCAATTACACTATTTCGATCCGGGCGATTCTGCCATACTTGTATGGTCTTTATATGTTTTTAATAAGTGGTATAAGCGATTTTTAGCCTAACCATGATCTGAACATCCACATGGTTTTTTCATGTGAGTTAGTCAATGCAATCATCATGTCCTCCGTTTCTGAATCATCTTCAGAGGCAGCTAATTCCTTCACTACATTTTCTTGTTTTACTAATAAGCCTAGTTGATCAAGCAGAGATGACACAATATCTTCATCTTTTGACATATTGGTCACAGGCTTGATATTACTTGTTTCTAAGTAAGCCTCAAAAGAATGTAGAGGTTGACCTTTAATTGTTAAAATTCGTTCTGCGATCTCATCGATATTTTCAAGCGCTTCTGTATACAACTCTTCAAATTTCACGTGTAACTCAAAGAATCTTTTTCCTTTGATGTTCCAGTGGAATCCACGAGTGTTTTGATAGTAGATATGTAAGTCGCTTAAAAGCTGATTTAATTCTGTTAATAATTTATCTGAAGCCATTTTATTAATGTTTTGTTACTTATATAGTATACAAAACAGATCCAAATTTGTTTCGGATTTTGGGTTCAAATAATAGTCTTCACGGGTAATAGAAAGCACTAACTCGTCAGCTTCATTTTGAAGCTTATTGCGGTTTCTTCGATTTAGCAAATCATATGGTAACCTTAGGAAAGAAGCAGGTAATTTGTACTGTAAATCAAGGAAATCGTACTTCATTATTTTTTGCACAGATTTTCTATTTCTTTCATGGTATTCAAGGACTTTTTCGTTCCCTGCAATGCCTCGCATGTCTACTTTACTGAAATATTTTCCGGCTAAACCAGCCAACTCATCAGCAGTATACTCTCTTTCATGCCATGGGTTTCTACTCAAAGTCATTTTGATATTTGGAGTAGATAAGATCGCCTTACCACCTGGCTTTAGTATTCTTTGAATTTCAGATAGGAACAATTCATCTTTTTTGATGTGCTCGATCACCTGGAAACTAACCACGGTATCGAATGAATTGTCTGGAATTTTAAAAGGAGGAAATACACTAGACTCAAATTGGTGATCTGGGTATTTTGCTTTTAGATTGGCAATCACTTCCTCGATCTTGTCTAATCCTAAGTAGCTGTTTGCTTTTGCTGTAAGTATTTCTACTCCTCTTCCTTCACCACAGCCTAATTCAAGTAAATCACCTTCAATGAATGGAGCAGCTTCGTAATAGGCTTGTAACAAACGCTGATGTATTGGGTTGTCAGATGGGATCTGATCCGATGCTATTTCCGTAGTGTAAACACTCATTCCTTCTTTTTTTGGCAAAGAAACCAAATTATTAGTTAACTTTTTCCACCTATGACAAGAACCAGGCTTTTTCCGTTTTTTCTTTTACAAATAGTGTGTGTTGTATATGCGGTTGGGATCGATATGTCCAAGGTGAATTTGACCTATCAATATGATCCCGAATCTGGAATTCAATTTGCGCACAGAGTGGTGGAGGAAGGTGGTCAAATCAAGGTCATATATAAAGTGACCACAGATACGATCAATCACTGGGATCAGACTTTTTTAATACAGGATGAGTATAATTCTGTTGCTCATGATACGCTTAGAGCTTATACTCTGGATACCCTTTTTGATCAGGGAGAAGCAAAGTATTTCCAATTGACTATGTCCAAAACAAGTAAATCTCTTCTACTGATTGCTTGGTATGATTTAAATCGTGGAGTTTACAAATTGGAAGATGTTCGTGTAAGCTCTCCAGTTGGTTTTCCTTCATTTTACCCCGTAGATGAGCAAGACGTTCCTGTTTTAACTAATTACGTTTCTGGTCCAATCAAACTTAAAGGTGATTTGACTTCATATCATTCGTACGCTTACTTAGATAATTTCGGGCCTGCAGATCCAGCAATGGGACGTATGCGACCAATTGCTCCGAGTTTAGAAATAGATAGTTCGTTTTTCTTTGATGGACAGCTTTCTCAATTAGCACCTTATCATTTCTATTTAATTCAGGAGGATAGTACGGCACAGAATGGGTTGACACTTTTGAATTGTCCAGATTATTATCCTGCACAGCGAAGAATTGAAGAGCTCGTTCCTCCATTAACATATATATCTACCGAGTCAGAGTTGAATACTTTGAAGAATAAGATGAGCAAGGGAGCTTTCGAAAGTTTTTGGGTGAATACTTATGGTTCTCGCTTTAGAGCTAAATCAGCGATTCGAAATTTTTATAATCGGGTAGAAACGGTAAATCGATTATTCACAGATTATAAACAGGGTTGGAAAACAGATCGAGGTGTGATCTATTTGATTTTCGGTAAGCCAGATAAGGTTTTTAGATCTGAAAGATCTGAGGTCTGGCAATATATTACGGGTGAAGAATTTGAATTCATTCGGATTTCAACTCTCTTTACATCCTCAATGTACACATTGAAGAGAGATCGCGAATATGAGCAGGTCTGGTACAATCAAGTAGGAGAACTTAGAAAGGGAATGTAATGGAGAAGAAGTTTGAGAATCTCATTTATGGAATAAGAGCAGTTATTGAG
>CAXEKM010000455.1:0-3609 GCA_963996645.1 uncultured Marinoscillum sp. | reverse complement strand
CACTCCATGTTAGCCTTACAGGATGACTGTATTGGCATCTCCATGACGAACGCCAGCCCATTGGTTGCACCAACATTTAGCAAAGAAAGATTATTGGGAACAAACCCTATAGCTGTGGCTATACCTGCTGACAAGGAACCTCCATTTGTACTGGACATGGCTACAACAACTGCAGCAAATGGTAAGCTTGAAATTCTTCAAAGGAAGAATGCTGTCGCACCAACTGGCTGGGTTCAGGACAAAGATGGTGAAGGAACTACTGATCCTAACGGAGTTAAGAACGGTGGTGCATTACTCCCTCTAGGTGGTGATAGAGAACATGGCTCGCACAAGGGATATGGATTATCATCAGTTGTAGATATTTTCTCTGCCGTGCTTTCAGGTGCAAATTATGGACCTTGGGTACCTCCATTCGTTGCTTTCATGGAACCAGCTGCTGATCCTGTCGGAAAAGGAATTGGCCACTTCTTTGGAGCAATGAGAATTGATGCATTCCGACCAGCTGGAGAATTCAAATCGCACATGGATAACTGGATTGGCAGATTCAGAAACGCTGAACCTGTCATGCAAGGTCATGATGTACTGATCCCGGGAGATCCAGAACGTAAACTAGAGATGGAACGTAAAAAATCTGGCATTCCACTTCTTGATCCTGTAGTTGAGGACTTAAAATCGCTAGCAGATCGCTATCAAGTAGAGTTTCCTTCTTAATTTTCTTGTATGGATCAAGAAACGGCACTTTCCATACTGAAGGCTGGTCAGAACATATACCTGACCGGATCTGCCGGTACAGGTAAAACTTATCTACTTAATCAATACATAGAATACCTCAGGCAGCGTGAAGTTCCGGTAGCCATTACGGCTTCTACGGGTATTGCAGCAACGCATATTGGAGGGCAAACCATACATTCCTGGTCAGGTATTGGCATTCGTGAACATATAGGTCCAAAAGAATTGGAGCAGATTGGTAACAATCGTCAAACGGTTTCTCGAATTAGGAATACACATGTCCTTATCATCGATGAGGTCTCTATGCTATCAGGCAAAGTGTTAATGGGTATTAATGCTATTATGAAGCACTTCCGCAATAGCCAGGAAGCTTTTGGTGGTGCTCAAGTAATCTTTTCCGGAGATTTCTATCAGCTACCACCTGTATCCAAAGAGGCCATGTCAAACCGTGAAAAATTTGCCTTTATGGCTCCGGTTTGGGTGGAGGCTAAACTTAAAATATGTTACCTCACACAGCAATTCCGTCAAGGTAGAGATACACTAAGCTTTATTCTATCAGAAATCCGTTCACAGGATGTCTCCGATGATAGTTTGGAAAGAATTCGTGAAAAACTGGAAGAAGATGAGGAGCACGCTGATGCTATCAAACTCTACACGCACAATGCAGATGTAGATCAAATGAACAGCAAAAAACTAAAAGAAAACACCTACCCTCTAAGAACCTTCTACGCGGAAACCAAAGGAAAAACCAACATTCTGGAAGGGCTTAAATCATCGGTTCTTGCTTCTCCTGCATTGGAATTGAAAAAAGAAGCAAGAGTAATGTTTGTTAAAAACAATCCAGAGAAAGGTTTCTTCAATGGCTCATTGGGGACTGTTGTTGGATTTGATGACAATGAGAATTTCCCAATAGTAGAGTTGGATGAAGGCAAAAAAGTAATGGCCAAACCTGAAGAATGGACCGTTACCGATGAGAAAGAAACCATTCTTGCCTCATACAAACAAATTCCACTTCGATTAGCCTGGGCAATCACAGTACACAAAAGTCAGGGAATGACCCTGGATGCGGCAGAAATGGACCTCTCTAAGACTTTCGAAGCTGGACAGGGTTATGTCGCATTATCTCGATTAAAGAGCTGGGAAGGCCTCAATTTGACTGGAATTAATAGGGTATCATTGATGCTCGATCCTTTAGCTGTAAAAGCCGACAAAAGATTTCAGGAATTATCCGAAGAAAGTGAAGATTGGATCAACATCCATCAAGGTAAAGATTTAACAAATCTCTTTGAGAAGTTCATTGTTCGTTGTGGTGGGACCAATGACCCTGTAATTATAGAGGGCAATAAAGAACGCATTCAAGAATATTACGAAAAACCCAAAAAGACCAGTACCTATCAAAAGACCCTTGAAATGATCAAGGCAGGCAAAGGACTTGATGAAATTGCTTTTGATCGTGATTTAGGACTAGGAACAATTGTCAACCATCTCGAAGAGTTGAAAAAACAAGATCCTGACCTTGACTTAAGTAAGTATGAGCCAGACCGCAAAAGCCTTGAAAAGGTCAGCAAAGTTATTGCTCGACTCAAAGCACAGGCTAATGAAGAGTTTTATGACAAAGACGGCAAAATCAAATTAGGGTTTATACACGGAGCGCTCAATGGTCAGGTCGATTACGAAACCATTCGACTAGCCAGACTATTCGCAGATTAAAATCCAGCGACAATACCCATTCTAAACTGCCACGGTTGACTATATGGAGAATTCTCCCCTGTTCCGTAGATCAAGTCATAAAGTGCCAGTACTTGAAAAGACACGTGATCATTAAGTGGCGAATTCCATCCTATACCAGCGAACCAGCTACGTCCATTAAATCTAAACTTTTCTCCGAATCCATTATAAAGCTCATAACTCATGTACTCATACTGAGAGTAAATCATAAACTTCTTTGCGATAACGTAATTAGCAAAAGGACCACCACCAAAATTGTTTGCTGAAGCATTAGCAAACTTTACATACTGATAAGTCAATTGAAGTCCTGAGGAGAAAGATTCTGTGAACTTGTAACCAACTAGTGGAGACACAGATACATTGAGGTATTGATTTCCACCACTCAATCCACCTCCACCACCAAAATACAATCGATCGGTAAAGCTGGAATTTTGCTTACTATAGCTATTGCTTTTAGGAGCTCTGTATTGAGCTTGAACTGCGGTAACACCTACTATCAACAGCAGGCCCATGATCACAGATCTAATTTTCATTCTTCTTCAATTATGTAAATATCCTCTGATTCTTTTTTCATTAGATACTTCTCACGAGCCACCTTCTCCAACAACTGATCATTGTTAAGAAGTGCCTCACGGTCATTTTTTACTTCGATGATTTTACTTTCATAAAACTCTTTAGCGCTTTCAAGTTCTTCCTGCTTATTGTTTAGTCGAACTTGTGAAATCAAATCATTGGAGTCAAAAAATAGCATCCAAACCAAAAAGAATAACGAAGACAAGAAATAGAAGTTCTTGAAAATAGGAGGTACTTTTTGAAAGAATTG
Source organism: uncultured Marinoscillum sp. (assembly GCA_963996645.1). GTDB lineage: Bacteria > Bacteroidota > Bacteroidia > Cytophagales > Cyclobacteriaceae > Marinoscillum. The sequence continues at coordinate 329 of CAXEKM010000455.1, read as the reverse complement.
CTTCATAATGGACTTAAAGATACAAAATATAATTATTCAAAGATCGTAGACCTTCTATAAAACAAAAACCATTCGTCAGCTGACGAATGGTTTTTAAACGTTGACTATTTGTCAATATTATTTTGCTGATGGGTAAACAGCTGACTCACCTAGCTCCTCTTCTATTCTAAGTAACTGGTTGTATTTAGCCATTCTATCAGATCTTGACATAGAACCTGTCTTAATTTGACCAGTATTCAATGCTACAGCGATATCAGCGATAGTGCTATCTTCTGTTTCACCAGATCTGTGAGATACTACAGCAGTCCATCCAGCTTTATGCGCCATTT
>CAXEKM010000454.1:0-2030 GCA_963996645.1 uncultured Marinoscillum sp. | reverse complement strand
CTCTTCTAGTACCATGGCCATGTTAGAGCGCATGAAGGATAAGGTTGCCCAGCAGGAGGCACTTGCCGAAGCATATGGTGATATCTCTAATGAAAGCAAAACGCTGGATGATGAGATTGATAAAGCATTGGACGGCTCTTCTTTGAAAGCCTCTGATGAGTTGGCTGCTATGAAAGCCAAACTTGGCATGAACAAGGATAAATAAATATCCTTCCTATTGGTTGAACCTATCAACTTCATGATGATATTTGAAAGTGTTCGGCTTGATGCCTAACCAAGCCGACACTTAGATCATTTTTTACCCGATACATAACTGTTTAACTATGAAAGAGCTCCTCGAATTTGCATTTAGTGGAGTAAACATTCTCCCAACGATCCTTTTAATCTTTGTCGTGATCTATTGGCTAATCGTATTGATTGGCGTGGTAGACGTGGATACTGTGGATATTGATGTAGAAGTTGACGCGGATGTTGATCTTGATGTAAACGGATTTGCTTCGGTACTGGCGTTTTTTAACCTGGATCAATTACCACTTATGATCTTTTTAACCTTTTATGCAATCCCGCTATGGGTGGTGACACTCATTGGAAATGATCTTCTAGGTTTCAATTCCTTCTTTAGTGGCTTGATTGTATTTGCGCCATCAATGATTGTCTGCCTGTTTGCTGCTAAATTTATGACCATTCCTTTTGCACTTTTTTACCGTAAGGTTAAGACTCAGACAGAAGCAGTGGAGAATATAGTAGGCAGAGTCTGTGTGGCCAAACTCCCTATTACCTCTGACAAAAAAAGTCAGGCCGAGATCAATGTAGATGGAACTTCTGTCTTGATCAATGTGAAAACTCGAGATGGTCACACTGTGGCCAAAGGCGAGACTGCTCTTGTGATTGAGCACGAGCGGAATAGCAATATATACTTCGTAGAACCATATCAATTTTAACTAACCTTATTAACATGACTGGATCAGTTTTATACACTGCTGTGATTATCGGTGTATTAGTATTCATTGGCATCCTGGTTGCCATCATCAAGATGTATAAAAAGGCCCTTCAAGGTCAGGCTCTTGTGAAAACAGGAATGGGTGGGACTAAAGTGTCATTCAATGGGATGTTCGTAGTTCCAATAATCCATAAGCTGGAAATTATGGACATCACCCTTAAAACGATTGTAATTGCAAGAACAGGACGTGAGGGGCTTGTTTGTAAAGACAATATGCGAGCGGATATCAAAGTAACCTTCTTCTTAAGAGTCAATCAGACCACCGAAGATGTGAAACAGGTGGCTCAATCTATTGGTAGTCAGCGTGCATCCAATCATGAGCAATTGGAGATCCTTTTCGATGCGAAATTCTCAGAAGCACTAAAAACGGTTGGTAAAAACTTTGAGTTTGTAGAGCTCTATACGGGTAGAGATAACTTCAAGCAAGATATTTTGAACATCATTGGTACCGACTTGAATGGTTATGTACTGGATGACTGTGCGATTGATTATCTGGAGCAAACATCCATGAGTGAGTTGGATGAAAACAACATCCTCGATGCAGAAGGTATTAAAAAGATCATTGACTTAACGTCAGCTCAGAAAATTCTCTCCAACCAAATAGAGAGAGAAAAGGAAAAGACTCTTACCAAGCAGAATGTTGAAGCTAGGGAGACTATTCTGGAATTAGAGAGACAGCAAGCGGAGGCGGAAGCTCGTCAGAAGAAAGAGATTGAAACGGTACAAGCCAGGGAAGAAGCTGAAACAGCCAAAATAAAAGAAGAAGAGCGCTTGAAGTCAGAAAGAGCTCGAATCAAAACAGAAGAAGAGTTGCATGTTGCAGAAGAAAACAAGCTTAGGGAAGTCTTAGTAGCTGCCAAAAACAAGGAACGTACAGAGGCAGTAGAAAATGAAAAAGTAGACAGAGCTCGTTTGCTAGAACTTACCGAGAAAGAACGTTTGGTAGAGATCGCTCGCATTGAGAAAGAAAAAGCGGTAGAAGAGGAAAGAAAGAATATACAGGATGTTATCCGTGAGCGTGTAACCATCG